>NZ_JAUBQH010000067.1:0-32612 GCF_036701145.1 Microcoleus sp. Pol17C6 | reverse complement strand
CTCCTTCCCTCAAACTCCTGTGGATGCTTTTTATGCTTGTAACTCCTCCTAGTTGTAAAAAACCTACACCTGTCAGGAGAGGGGGAGAGAGTCTGAGGGGGAGAAGAATGGAGGGTTTTTCACTGCGGAAGTGAAGATGTGCTTTTTTAAATGCCCAACAGCAAGGGTAGAAAATACCAAGCAACTAACGTGAAATCCCGCTTACTTAAATGCGGAGATACAATTTACGTTGCGCGAGTCCTGAAAAACGTTAGAGTAAGAAACAACTCGGAAATTGTAAAGGTTTGCTTGAAAGTTCGGCTGATGGGAGATCGGGAGAACCAGTCAATTTCTAATTTAGATGAAGTCGGGGATGTCGGCGATCGCCATACTGCGTCAGAAGCCCTGTGGCTGCGCGATCGAGCTTTGGCAGCTACTAGCAGCGGCATTGTCATTGCTGACGCCAATGCACCCGATTGTCCCATAATTTATTGCAATCCGGCTTTTGAACGGATGACAGGTTACTGCGCCAGGGAAATCTTGGGGCGCAATTGCCGATTTTTGCAAGGCCCGGATACCGATCGAACTACTGTAGCTAAGATCCGCGACGCCTTGCGCCAAGGTCTAGAAATCCAGACACCAATCAAAAATTACCGCAAAGACGGCACTCCATTTTGGGCCAAATTATCGCTATCTCCCGTGCGAGACGACAACGCTAATTTGACTCATTTTGTAGGAGTTCAGTCTGACTTGTCGGAACCAATATGTGAAGTGCAGCAAGCATTGCAGCAAGCTAACGACCAACTGCAAACGATTTTGGAAGCAGTTCCGGGAACAGTATCTTGGATTAGCTCGGATTTGCGCTATTTGGGGGTTAACCAGCACTTAGCCAAACTGCATGGTTTGCGGCCGTCGGCTTTTGTCGGTCAAGATATTGGTTTTCTGGGCGCTAGCTCGGATTTTAACTCTTTTGTGGTGGAGTTTTTTGGCAGCGACGCTACGGAAGCGGTTAAAGAACTCAACGTTAAGGTAAAAACCGACGGCGGAGAGTCGGCGGGATACTATTTGATTGTGGCTCAAAAGTACGATCGCGGCAGAGCAGCTTGTCTGGTAGGGATAGACATTACCGAGCGCAAGCGGGCAGAAGAAGCTCTGGTGCTGACTCGCAAGGCGGTGGAAAGTTCGAGTGACGCGATCGGGATCAGCGATGCGAACGGCACTCACATTTATCAAAATCAAGCGTTTTCTCAGCTATTTGAATGGGACACCGCAGAGGAATTTAAACTAGCCGGAGGTATATCGGCAGTTTTTGCTGACCCCGCAGTCGCCAGGGAGGTACTCGACACGATCGCCCAGGGTTATTCTTGGTCTGGTGAAATTACCAACCGCACTAAAAGCGGTGAAACTTTGCAAGTCTTGCTGCGGGCCGATGCTATTAAAGACCCTACAGGGAAAATTGTCGGTCTGATTTACATGAATACCGATATTACTGACCGGAAGCGCACGGAACAAGAGCTGCGGCAAAGCGAAAAGCGCTTTCGATCTTTGATTGAAAATGCTAGAGACATTATTGTGATTCTCGACGAGAAAGGCTTTTGCCGTTATGTCTCTCCTTCCCTAGAGCGGATTTTGGGCTACCCGACGGCGGAAGTCCTCGGCCGGTCTATATTTGACTTGATTCACCCTGACGAATTGCTGATAGTCGATCAAGTGTTCAAAGGTGTCATGCAAATGCCGAGAGTTAGCCTGGGAATGGCGGAATACCGAGTGCAACACAAGGACGGTTCGTGGTGCGTGTTGGAAGCGGTGGCGACTAATTTGCTCGACGAACCTTCGGTGCGGGGAATTGTGGTCAACTGTCACGACGTGACTGAGCGCAAGCTGGCTGAAGAACAATTGTTGCACGATGCTTTGCACGATGCGCTGACGGAGTTGCCGAACCGTGCTTTGTTGACTGACAGGTTGGGGCAAGCTTTTGCCCGCGCCCAACGGCATCCGAGCGAGCAGTTTGCGGTGCTGTTTCTGGATTTGGACAGGTTTAAGGTGATTAATGACAGTCAGGGACACCGCACGGGCGATCGGCTGTTGGTGGCTGTGGCTCGCCGTCTCTTGACTTGTTTGCGGCCGGGCGATACGGTGGCTCGTCTGGGGGGAGATGAGTTTGTGATTTTGCTGGAAGAAATTCACGGTGTTGATGAGGCGATCGCCCAAGCAAAGGCAATTCTCAAAACGATCGAACGACCGCTGAATTTGGAAGGTAATAAAGTTTTAATTACTGCTAGCATCGGCATTGCTTTGAGTACCGACAAATATCAGTGGCCGGGAGATATTTTGCGCGATGCTGATATTGCAATGTACCGGGCAAAAGCTCTCGGTAAAGCTCGCTACGAAGTTTTTACCCGTGCGATGCACACTCAGGCTGTGGCTTTGATGCACTTGGAACACGATTTGCGGGAGTCGGTTGAAGAACTAAATTTGAAATATTCGATAGTGGATTTCGCCTGTGGGACGGCGGCGGAAAACTCGCCGATGAGTGAAATTGATCGGAGATTGGAGCGTCCGAAGTCGCAAGTGACTGCTTTAAAATTGGAATGTCCTTTTACTGTTTATTATCAGCCGATCGTTAGTTTAAAAACGGGTTCTGTTATCGGATTTGAGGCGCTGGTGCGCTGGCTGCACCCGGAAAGGGGTTTAGTTTCCCCGATGGAATTTATTGCGATGGCTGAGGAAACTGGGTTAATCATGCCTTTGGGTTTGTGGGTTTTGAACGAAAGCTGTCGCCAAATTATTAAGTGGCAGAGTTTGAATTTACCTGTGGGAAATTCGCGCCTGACTGTAGCAGTAAATCTTTCGGGGAGGCAGTTTGCGGAACCGGAATCCATCGAGCAAATTAAGCAAGTTTTCCAGGAAACGGGTGTTGACGCTCGCTGTGTGAAGTTGGAGATTACTGAGAGTGTGGTGATGGAAGATGGGGAAGCGGCGGCGGCGATGCTTTCGCAGTTGAGAGACTTGGGGATTGATTTGTGCATTGATGATTTCGGCACTGGTTATTCGTCTCTGAGTTATTTGCACAAGTTCCCGATTAATATTTTGAAGGTCGATCGCTCTTTTGTCAGTCGCATTGGGGAAACGGGTGAAAACTTGGAAATCGTGCGGGCGATCGTCATGTTGGCGCGCAGTTTGGGGATGGAGGTAGTGGCAGAAGGGGTCGAAACCGCCGTCCAATTGGCTCAAATGCGGGCGATCGGCTGCGAGTACGGTCAGGGGTACTTTTTCTCTAAACCTCTCGACAGTGAGGCAGCTACAGCCTTGTTGAGGCGATCGCCCAAATGGTGATCTGAACCCAATATTTAATTTGTATTTTGAAAAATATTAAAACTCTTGCGGCCTGTGCTTATTGGAGATTCAATAAGGGCGATCGATCTTTTGGTAATCGATGTCTTGAGTGTTAAAATTACAATTGAGTATAATATAGCAATCCTAAATGATTCAGATAAATTTGTAGGGGTAGTGCCCCCGTGCCTACCCCCTATCTATCGGGCAACCACGGGGGGATTGCCCCTACAATAATTATGCAAATGATGCGAGGATTGCTATAGTAAACTATCGAGATAGGTAAAAATATATGTCTCAATCTATTGTGCCAGCAGTCGCAGAAAAACAGCTCGATACTTCGCCGACATTGACCTTTGAAGAATACCGAGTTTATCAAGGAGAATCTGATGTAAAATATGAACTGTACAAAGGCAAATTAATCCCGATGCCAACAGCCACAATTTTACATATCAAAATTTGCGAATATTTAGTTTACCAATTGCAGCGTTACCTAGCTGAACACAATCTCGACTTAGTAGTAAAAACTGGCTTGGGAGTGAGAACCGATGAAGATAAATCTCGGATTCCCGATGTAGTTGTCTGCACTCAAAGTCTTTTGGAACAAGCTGCTGCTAGACCCGGTGCAGGTATTCTAGAATTT
Source organism: Microcoleus sp. Pol17C6 (assembly GCF_036701145.1). Taxonomy (NCBI): domain Bacteria; kingdom Bacillati; phylum Cyanobacteriota; class Cyanophyceae; order Oscillatoriales; family Microcoleaceae; genus Microcoleus; species Microcoleus sp. Pol17C6. The sequence goes on along the minus strand of NZ_JAUBQH010000067.1, from coordinate 28,657 downwards.
GATGAAAAGCCGCTGTTAGTGGTAGAAGTAGTTAGCGAAAATCGCCGCGAAGATTACGTGATTAAACGCGGAGAGTACGAATTAGCTAATGTGCCGGAATATTGCATAGTTGACCCTAAAGCTGGTAAGCAAAAAATCAGGCTTTTTGCATTGATTGAAGGTGAAGATGGTTACACGTATACAGATTTCTTACCTGGGGAGGAAATGGTGTCTGTAGTATTTCCCGATCTGGTTTTATCGGTGGATGAAATACTAAACCCGCCCTTGGTAGAGGAGTTAGTTAAGGCAGAAAATGCTCAATTGCGGCAACTTGAACAGGAAGCTGCAATGGAACGTCAACGCGCCCAAGAGCAGGGTCAACGTGCCCAAGAGGAGCATCAACGTGCTGAAAGATTGGCGGCGAGGTTACGGGAATTGGGCGTAGATCCTGATGCTGTGTAGGAAATTGGATCGAGTACGCGCGGCGAAGCTATCCCGAAGGGAATCGCCCTTGACGCATCTCAATCATCTAGCGGCAAGTCGCGCAGGAAATAAAAGCGATCGCGCCATAAATTATCTCCTTTAATTCGCCCTAAGTAACCCGTCAATGGCGAGGAAAGTTCTATTAAAATTTCGTGCATTTCTTCAAGCTTCAATGGCTGAGGTGGATTGGGATTAGCATAATATGCCCCATGAATAGTCTCAACTCCAGCATTTTCAACACCTGTGATTTCTAGACGATTTTTTACGATTTTGATGAGTTGCGATCGCACTTTAAGCTTTTCCCGCACATCATCAATATAGCGATTAACCTTAGCATCGGCTTCCTCACCAAACGGCTGTTGTTCCAAACAAGGTTTTAACTGTAATAAATCGATCGAACCTGGTTGCTTAGCTTTCAGTTCAACTAATCTTTGCAATGTTTCCGGGCGAATTACATTCATTTTACTACCAATAGCTGCTTGATTAGCTGGATTAGTTAAAGGCCCAGCCGCCAAAATAATTTTAACCAATCGATCGAACTTATCTTGACCCAAGTGAGTCAAACCTAAATGAATTAGTTGAGCCGTTACACTATTAGGTACACTTTCATGTTTGCTAGCTTTGCACTCTCCCGCTACTGGATAGGGCGTCTCGCAATAAAAGTCCAAACCACCAGCGCCACCTGTTGATTCTGGATTGAGACTAGCTTTCGGATTAGTGTTAGAATTGGCAAATCCTAGCTTGATAAAACTTTTGCGGACTAATTTTTCAAATGTATTACCATCGCTAGAATTGCCAATTTGTGCGACCGTTTTAATCCAATCTAAATCAGGATCTGGTTTTGCTGCTGGTGAATTTTCCGACCAACCTAGAAACATTTTGATTTCTGCGTCTAGTTGTTTGGCTTTTGGGTTGGTGGTGGATAAATGCACTAATGCACTTTGCAACTCTTCCAATTCTGGATGTTCTGGCGGCTCTAGTTTTTCCAGCTTTTGACGGCGTTTAGCAAAGATAGACTCGCTCAACACTGGCGTTGAATCAGTAAGATTTAGAGACTTTGGTAAAGATACAAAATTGGCGCTGGGATGCACTGGCATTTCCAGCGGCTGAGGTAGCAGATAAACGCGAAGATGAGCTAGAAAAATATAACGTCGTTGCAGGATAGTTTGCTGTAATGCCTCTGTTGTCCAGACTGTTAACTGCGACACAGCCTCTAATGATTCTGGATCGTTTAGTATTTGACACCATTCGCATTTAGCCCAAGCTTTTATCAAAATCGTCTCAGAAGTTAACTGAGAAAATGAGGTTTTAGCAATTGGTAAAAAACTTGATCGGTAGTATTGCTCATGGGGGAGCAAATTAATCGAGAGATTGGCTGGATATAGGGCAAATGACCTACCAGGCTCGATGAACATTCGAGGCATGGCTGCAATCACTCGCCCTTCGATTAAGGCTTCCACATCTGGGGCAGGTAACTGCAAAGCCGTATCAACAAAAACAGAATAACTCATCCACTTATTGACCTAATAATTTATCAAGTGCTTCATCGAGGTTGTTAATTTCCGTTGTATCAGGTATGAAGGTACTTTCCGCTATCTCATTTTCATCAACTAACCCATCAGGAATCTGGCCCGACGGATCGCTAAGAATTTCACAAATTAGATAATTTTCAGTTGCAAGCTTTTTCTGAACAATAAACTCCAGTATTTGTTCTTCGGTTACATCGTAATCTGTGCGAGCCTTGTTGACAAAATAAATGGCTAATAAAGGCTTGATATCTTCCCTTGCAAGGTTGACAAATTCTCCAGCTAGTTCTTTAGAGAGAAGTCTATCTAAATACTGTTTTCCTAATGAGTTCGGTTTAACAACTGTAGAACGAACTAAACAACCGCGAGTCATATCAAACTTTTTATAGTCAATTAATCGACTTAATGCAGCAGTCACAAACCTTGTTATAGAATCTTGAATTACTGCTACTACTATCTTGACAGACTTTCCATTTTCTTTGCCTCGAATTCTAAAGTCGAGATAACCTTTGTCTACAGCTTTAGTTTGTACCTTTTCAATCTCCTCAACTTGCACTCGTTCCACAGTCTCCCCTTTGACTGCAAGGAAGGCGAAATATAGAGCCTCGGCTAAAAGATCGCTATCGTCAAAATATTTCTCGATTGTTTCCTCAAGTGCATTCAGTTCGTTGTTAAAAGCAAGTTCAACTTGATGTAGTGGATCTGCTGCTGTTGGCGGTGGAGTAGAATCGTCAGGTACTTTCCAATTCTTAGCACACTCCTCTAAAACCTTTCTGACAATTAATTTTTCTTTTCCCAGTTCTCTTAATTCACCTTCATGAAAAGGATAAACGGGATAAGGTGGAGTTAAACCTTTACTGTCATAAAATTCTTTGAGCCATTGAGAAACTAGAGTCACTACATCATCAGCATTGAGATATTTTAAATCAAAAATCTTTTCACCCATTCTAGCTGTGACTGACTCGGCCTGGGGTAATGCTCTAATTTGAGAACCCCAAGTTTCATCAAACATAGCTGTCATTAAGACACCTCGTTTAATTTTACCGTACAGGTCTTTTACTAAGAGCGCGACGACCTGCGCCCTGTTGAAACCAGCTTCATTCCGATCTACACTCTCTAACTCATCAAAGCCAATTACTAGAGTTCTGTAATCACCGATTAAGTCTAAAATTTGGCAAACAGTCTGAAATGCTTCGCCTTCTTTATCCTCTTCCGTAGAATTTGGTAAACCCATTGCATCAGCTTGTGCTTGTGCCAAAGCTTTTCCAGACAGCCAGTTGGTTGCAAAGCTCACCTTATCTGAAGCAAGTGTCCACAGAATAGCCTGGATCAAATAAGGATTTTCGATGTTTGACTTCAGTTGAAGCACTTTTTCAGTTAAGCGATCGACTAATTTAGGATTTTTAGCTAATGCCCCCGAAAATTGCTTGACTAAATTTTGAGGTATGTGAGTTTTTCCTAATGCCTCATTGATCAAAGCAGTTGCTAATTCTTGCCACTGCATTACGCCTTCGTTACCAATCTGTTTCAGGCTTAAAGACAAAGTGTTTAGAAAGTTAGCGTGGACTCGGTTTAAGTTTCCATAGTCTACGTCGCTCATATAAACAAAGAAAGAACCACCTTCATCTAGAAGGCGGCTGCGAATCCGACTGATTAGGTGGCTTTTTCCTAGACCTTTTTCAGCTTTGATCGTGATGCCACTAACTGTGCGATACCCAGCGCGGATTTGCTCGATCGCCTGAAAGATAGCATCAGAGGCATGAGCATTGATAGAAGGAACGTCAGGAAAACTTGGGTTCCAAATATCATTGCTCCTGACTATTAACGATCTGTCAAAAGGGTTTTGACTTGCAATAGCTTTATTGAGGTCGGGGATTGAGGAGTGAAAGTCATTCATCGTTTTGTGTGAGTGTGAAGATAAAGGAGCGAATGCACTACTAACTCAAATTAATTAGGTTAAGCGCTTGACATAGCAGCGCAAACCGTTCACTTTTGTGGTGATAGAATCTTCGATTTTGTCGGGGGCGCTGTCTTCTACACTGCCACCTATTAGCTGAAAAATATCATTAGCCTGCATTTCCAACAGCCACTCATTGAACTCCGATCGCCCTACCATTTCGCCGATCGCCCGACGCATCCGATAAATCGGTACTAAATCGTCTAAGTTATAATCCCGGTTCAAGCTGTCATACACATCGAGCGCCACAGCCTTAAAATCTTCATAGGATGCGATCGTCCCTACATCCCCCTTCCCCTTCTCAACAACAACACTCGTCGCACCATCCTGATGCCGAATCCACTTCAACAAAGAATTTCCCAGCCGAGTACCAATTTGAGAACCATCAAACTCAAACAAAGAATCCTTACTTTTGAGCCCCTGCGCTAAAACTTCTTTCCCCTTAGCGCTCAATTCCACCAGCGTCACCCGATTTACCAGCGAATACTCGATCGCCCCAGTCGCCTGCAACTCGCCGAGCACTTCCACATATCTCTGACTCGTCTCATTAGTCCGCACAATGCGCTTAGTCAACTCCCCCTTTTTCACCTTCATCTTCCCGCCGCTCAAATCCCACAAATTCAGCAGTACCCGAACTTTCGCCTTCGCATCCCAAAGCGCTTGCTCTTCAGGTGTCAAAGATTTAGGCACCGCAATTTCATCTTTCTCAGACATATCTATACCTTTAAATACTTGTTCTTACTATCAAATCTTACCAGAAACCTTGCTGGGAAACATTTAAACTTTTCCGAAAAATTCCGCCGGAGGCTACCCACAACTTATGCAAATTTCATTTAAAAATAATTGGAATTGACTAAAATGTGTTCTTTTGATAAAATAGCGAATCAAACGAGCGATCACAGTTCAAATTCTCTGCACCAAATGCGATCGAAACAATTTTTAGCACAGCCCGCTACACTCTAGCAACCTCAACAAATGTAGCGATCCCAACCGCAGCTAACAACCAGCAAATCAGCTTAACTGCGACTTTAGTTCAATGCCAGATTCAGCCTTTAGAAAGACGAATTCAACCTAAACCTCTTGTTACATTGCAATGGCAATCAAAACATTGAACAACATTTTACCCATGAAAACTATTCCCGACCAAATTTCCAACATCAAAGAAAAACTTCCCGACGTTACTCCCACCCCTCCTGGTTTAAAAGCTCAAGCATCTAGCCACGACCTCAAAGCCCGTTTAGATTGGGGCGAACCCGGACTCACAATCATCGACGCCCGTGACTTTGAAAGCTTCACCAAAAGCCACATTACCGGCGCCGTAATGATGCCAATGGACGAATTAGTCGCTAGAGCACAATCGAGTTTAGAACCCATCCGCGACATCTACATCTACGGCGAAAACGACCAACAAACCGCCGAAGCGGCCAATCTTCTCCGCGCAGCAGGCTTTCAAAAAGTAGCCGAACTAAAAGGCGGAATTCCTGCTTGGAAAGCCATTGACGGCCCCATCGACGGCGCTGCCGAACACGATACTCCCGGCCCCGACGCCTACAACGTTTTCTCTCGCTTGCAACACCACGCCGAAGCTCAGAAAATCAACAAATAACCTCAGATTGGCGGCAGGAGTCGCCCATAAAATCTGACACTTAATAAACCCGGTATCGCAAAAGTTACCGGGTTTTTCTATCAGAACTTATACCCCAATACGCTTGGGTTAAAACTGTTTATTCCCCGGAGATCCCCTAAATTCCCCTTAAGAAGGGGGACTTTGAGTAACTTTTTGTCCCCCCCTTCTTAAGGCGGGCTAGGGGGGATCGAGCTTAACTGAACCATATTGACTTATACCAAATCCTGCCTCAATTTTCTTAGTCTCTTACAGAGTGACTTCGTTTGTCTAGTAGCGGTTTCAACCGCCGACTCTTAACTTCCTACCATCCAAATATGCCTTAACTTCCCCAAACATTTGGCGATTTGCATCAAAAGTAATCCGTTTAACCGCTTCCTCAAAAGCAAGCCAAGCAGAATTTTGAACTTCCTCCTCTTGCAAAACAACTTCCATCGAATTGACAAAACCTAAAAAATAAGTCACAGTCTTTTCAATCGGCTCCCCATCCTTAACAAAAGAATAGTGTTCGGTAAAACTCGGCTCATCCAGCATTTCAAAATCCGATATACCAGTTTCCTCCAGAAATTCCCGCCTAGCCGTTTCTGCAGGAGATTCCCCGGGGTTCGCGTGACCTTTCGGAAACGCCCAATGTCCCGCTTGATGTTGAATTAACAAAAACAAAGCATCAGCTTCCTTTCCAAAAATCGGCACAATCCCAAAACATTCATCTTTCATTGGTCTGATATTTCCTATTAACTATTATGTTTTTTTAGTCCGCGTAAGCGAACTTAATTTGAGTAGAGGCGATTTCAATCGCCGAGTATCTGAAATTCCCAGCCCAAGCGAGTCTGCTGTTCATAAACCCGCTTCAAAGTATTAACATCCCTCGCTGAAATAGGCGGAGGATTTCTCACCTGAGAAAAATAAAGCACATCAGTTTCCATCAAACTGTGGCCCCAAATTCCCAAAGCGTGACCCAACTCGTGCCGCGCCGTCGCCGGAATATACTTACCCACTTGATTCGGATTCAAATAAACCGAAAACCGATGAGATAACACAGTTTTATACCCATCCCGACGGGCGTACAATTCATAGGTAGCCTCTCCAGAGCGCGATCGTAAAACCCCTTGACGCAAAGGCGGAGCCCGACGTAAAATCCTAATATCAGCCACCTCCGAACTATCCACCACTTCCAAAGGCAAATAAACCCCCCATTCCCGGACAACATCCAACACAGCCGCCACCCATTCTTCAGACTTATTAGCATCAACTGGACGCTCAACATAAACCTGAATCGGAAACTTAGACCATAGCAAATGACCGAAATTCGGTGGCTTAACCTGGTCAAAATAATCACCACTATTTGTGGAATCTTGCCAATTCGCTAGCGTTGGCGGCAAAGGATGAACCTGTGGATTCGGAAAACTATTCGGGAGAGAAGAAACAGTCGCCGCCGGAGTATTAACCTGAGTAAAAATTATCAGGCTAAAACAACATACAGCCAATCCCAAACCAGCCAGAAATCGAGGTTTTACCCTAACTTTCCACAACCGCATTTTTGCAACCGCAGATAGACACAAATAAACGCAGATGAACTTGAGATTATCTGCGTCTATCTGCGTTCATCTGCGGTTAAAAATCCAAATCTTATAACTTAGGCGCCAACCAACCGGCACTCAAAATCACCGTCAAACCCATAAAAACAATAGACAGACCCCAAGTAATCCGGTTCAGACTCGTTTCTGCACTCTTGGCGCTGGTAAACAATTGAGCTTGTCCGCCAATCCCGCCAATACCATCGCCTTTAGGACTGTGCAGCAACACAAAAACCACAAGTCCTAAAGCCGACAAAGACCAGATAACTTGTAACACAGAAACAATATTCATAATCTGGAGTAATTGGTAATTAGTAATCGGTAATTTATTATCATATCAAATTCAGTCGATCGCACACAATTTATGCAGAGACACTCCAAGAGTCCAAGGCGTGTCAACTTAAGCCTAAAACCCTTGATAAATATCGCTTTTACCTGAGTCTAGATCCCCCTAAATCCCCCTTAACAAGGGGGACTTTGATCCATTTCCGGTCCCCCCCTTCTTAAGGGGGGCTAGGGGGGAGCGAGGCCTAATCGTCAAACAGCAGACCGGTATTACGTTTGACGTTAAGTTGACACCTATGGGCAGTGCCGTCCCTACCTGTAGCGAGATTTGACCCAGACTTTCTACAATCGGACTCGCACCGGAGTGCGATTGGCACGAACTTCAAACTCAGCCGATCGTATCATAGAACGTCCCGTCATCTCCGGGGGCTGAGGCAACCTCAACAGCTCCAGAATCGTCGGCGCAATATCCGCCAAACAACCATCCGCCCTCAGAGGAACATCCGTTCCGTGACCCGGAATCTTCCGACCTTCACCTTCTACCAGAATAAACGGCACCGGGTTAGTAGTGTGAGCAGTCCAGGGATTCCCGTCCTCGTCAAACATCTGCTCAGCATTTCCGTGGTCAGCAATAATAATTGCCGTTCCCCCAGCTTTACTAATGGCGCTCAACAGCCGCCCCAAACATTTATCCACAGTTTCGATCGCAATTATCGTCGCATCCATCATCCCCGTATGACCAACCATATCCGGGTTAGCGTAGTTAATCACCATAAACGAATAGATGCCTTTTTCCAAAGCCGTCACCACCCCATCCGTCACCAAGTCCGCCGACATCTGGGGCGCCTCATCGTAAGTCGCCACCATCGGGCTCTGCACCAACTCCCGGTGTTCCCCGATAAAAGGCTCTTCCAGACCCCCATTAAAAAAATAAGTCACATGAGCGTACTTTTCAGTTTCCGCTGTCCGCAACTGCTGCAAACCGTGCTTAGAAATCACCTCGCCCAGAATATTGTTCAAATTCTGCGGTTCAAAAGCCACCATTACTGACAGTTTTGGGTCGTACTGAGTAAAAGTCGCAAACGCCAGGGGCTCAATTAACTGCCGTTCAAACCCCTTAAAATCGGGAGATACAAAAGCCTGAGTCAATTCTCTAGCCCTGTCCGGGCGAAAATTGAAGAAAATTACCCCATCCCCGGATGCCACCGCCCCCGGAGCAATCCGAGTCGGAACAGCAAACTCGTCGGTCACTCCTTCAGCATAAGAGGCCTGCAACACATCCACAGCCGATCGACCATCAGGAGCACCCTCAGTCGTCATCACCTCGTAAGCCCGCTGCACCCGATCCCAGCGCTTGTCCCTGTCCATCGCGTAGTAGCGGCCGCTGATGGTCGCAATCCGACCGACCCCTACCTCTGCGATATAACTTTCAATCTTCCCTAGAGCTTCGACACCCTCTTTCGGAGTAGTATCACGACCGTCAGTAATCGCGTGAATGCAAACATCAGAAATTCCCTGTACCTTTGCTAATTGCAGCAAACCCTTAATATGACTGAGATGGGAATGAACCCCACCTTCAGAACAAAGACCAGTCAGGTGCAACTTGCCGCCCGTGGCGCGGACTTTCTCGCAAAGCTCAACCAGCGCCCGGTTGTTGAGCAAAGAACCATCTTCCACTGCATCCGAGATCCGCACCAACTCTTGAGGAACCACGCGGCCCGCGCCCAGATTCAAGTGACCAACCTCTGAGTTACCCATTTGCCCGTCTGGCAGCCCTACCGCCCGGCCCGATGTTTTAATCAGAGTTCTGGGATAAGCGGCCCAGAGACTGTCCATCACGGGTGTTTTTGCAGCGGCGATCGCATTTCCGTCTTGTTCTTCACGATAACCCCAGCCGTCTAGAATAATCAGCACTACAGGAGATACAGACGCTTGTGCCATGTGAATACCTTATTTACAATAATTAATTTCTCGATCGTCATGATTTCCGATTTTGCGGAACATTTGCCGCTAATCAGTTTACATATTTTTTAGGCTCCGGCTGAACAAAGCCCACCACAATTCCCTTAGCCACAGTATTTTGGGAACTAATCTCGACCTGCTTTGGGAATTGTTTAATTGATTGCCTTGCCCTGTACTGTGAATGCACAGTCGGAGGCTGTTATCGATCTCACCAACAGCGACCCTGCTTTTGCCGCCGCATTTTCACGAATTGTTCAACGGTAGGTTGCTATTGAAACACTAAGAACAGTACCACAGATGGCTGACTTTTACTACTGCCTAAAGGAAGAGATTAAACCGCTTTGACTGGGCTGGGAATAACTTTAAACCAGTTGAGCCAAAATCCGTTTCCGAATCGGCTCACTTTCAGCGGACATAAAATTCTACAACATCTTTTTTAATTTTGACATCGTAATTGCCAAAGAAATCGTGACCGAGCAGACCTATTGGCATTTGTTTGGCGATCGCCACTTCGACATTTTGGATCACAGCACCCCCAACCCGAATTGATCGCACTCGACCGATCGGGAACTCGACAACGCTACCGTCAGCGATCCCCGCTCTGATGGTACGCACCGGCCTCACTCCCAGTGCAGTAGCCATCCGCTGAGAAATCAAAGTGCCACTCGCCCCGGTATCCACAATCATTTCAAAAGTCTGGTTGCCGTTAAATACCACATCAATCACCGGTGTCCCGCCTGCGCGGCGCTTGATTTTAGCTTGAAATACCTGTGAATTCCCCGGTGGCTTCGCCCGTTGATTTGCTGGGGGTTTTGCACCACCATTTGATGGGTTCCAAAACTGAGAGTACAATTTGCCAGTTGTCAATCCCGCTCCCGTTATAGTGCGATTCCCTTCGGGATAGCTCCGCTTCACGAGCTGCTGGGAACTAACATCGGGCACCAATGTCATCACCTGAGTTTCTGGCTGATGTGAATGAGAATGCACCTCGCCGCCCGCCGATCCCACACCCACCAAAACGGTCGCAAAAACAAAGCCCGATCGCCAAATTCGCTTGAGAATCACTTTTGCCATTATCTAAATACCTTAATTAGATTCAATATGTCGAACAACAACCGCCACTGATATCCTAACCCGCTCCCAAAAACCGATCGCTTGATCCCCGGATCAGATCATCAGGAAAACTTGGCAATTTTCAAGCGATCGCATAACATCGAACACAGATAAACTGATAAACGGCAACAGGCTGTAATTGCAGAGCCTTGTTGGATATCTTGAAATTAAGCAGTTAGGGGCGATCGGCAATGTACAAACTTTTATATTTTGCGACTATAGGACTACTAGCTTTCTCGATCGCAGGCTGTGGTGGCGAGGGCAGCAACACAGCCAGCCCCAGCCCCAGTCCCAGTGCAGCCTCTCCGTCTCCGGCCGCCTCTGCCAGCCCCACCCCAGGAACTCAGACTTTCCAGTCTCCAATAGTAGCCGCCCAGCCTCCAGGGTTAATTCGATCGACCAACCCAGACGAACGAGCAAGACAGGCTCAAACAGGCATCGGCAACAAAAAGGACAGGAATCCAACGCTTCCGCTTCAGCCAGTACCCCAAGGCCCTGTGACAGCCAATCCTTCTCAGTTAGACCCCTTTGGGCCACTGCCGCCGATCGTATTACAAATCCCTCCAGGAGCCAACGGAGCGGGCGGGACTACCTCAGAACTCCCCAAACTGCCACAGCGACAAGTTGCCGTGCTACCCGAACTTCCCGAGTTATTGGCTCCCCCCCCACTTAACAGGCCTAATCAGACGGTTACTATCCCCAGAGGACCCACGGGCGGTCGAGCCGGCACTCAGCAACTAAGAGGTCGATCGGGAAATTTACTTCCCGGAGGTGATGGGGCGCAAATTGACTCGCGTCCCATAGTTCCACCAGGGGGAACTCCTCCTCGGTTAAATGGCGGTGGCGGTGGCAGAAATGGTTCCTTACCCGGAGGCACCGGGGGACAAATTGGCTTGCCGCCCATAGTTCCGGGGCTAGATGCTCCTCAGTTAGGTCCTACTCGTACATCCCCGCCTGGACTCGAACCCATTGCAGCTAGACCCATAGGAGTCCCGGATCTGCCGGAACTGCCAGTAGACAAGCGCCCCCCCCAATGGAGAGACCCCAATGCCAGGGTCAGAAGAGGTACTGGCACCCGCCCTCCTGGAACTACTGGGCCAATAGCAAGTAGACCCCAAGATGCGCGGAATCCCCAGACTCGCCGTCCAGGACCCCCGCGCCCCCCCCAACCAATAGCAGCGAGACCCATAGGAGTGCCGGATCTGCCGGAACTGCCAGTAGACAAGCGCCCGCCCCAGTGGGTAGACCCAAATCCCCCGCCGCCTCCGGTGATCCCAGTAGTTCCGCCACCGCCTTCTACTGACCTCGCTACGGGTACTGAAGTCAGCGGGGTGGTAAAAGTCGGGAACGAGACGCAAGTGATTGTCAAAGTACCGAATGAACCAACCAGCCGATATGTCAAAGTCGGGCAGCGGCTGTCTAACGGGCAAGTGTTGGTGAAGCGGGTCGATCTCAAGCAAGGAGCCGATCCGATCGTGATTCTGGAAGAAAATGGCGTTGAGGTAGCCAAAGGTGTTGGCGAAAAACCGGCCAGTCGCCAACCACAACCAGCCAATGCAGTTATTAGCCGTCTCCCAAATCCGAATAGCTCAGCGCGACGCTGAAAATTGACAGTAAAGCAGGAAAAATGCTAAAGGCAAAAACTCTAATTTTTGCCTTTTTGCATTTAGGGCAGATCTCAAACCTGAAGGTAAAATTAGTACAGGGATTAAAAAATAGACGACTTTTCAGCGAGTATTAGCTTCTAGAAAATCCCTATTAGTAATTGAAGTTAAAGGAGATTGATCATGCTCGGTTCAATTCAAAAATTAGGGATGGTGATATTAGTTGCTTCTTCTATCGGCAGCGCTACTAATCTCTTCAATCCCCAGCCATCAATGGCTCAAGCAACACCTGATCCAAAACCAGAAGAAGAAAAACGCTCTCCCTTCTGCCAAGGCAGCCTTCCTACGGGAAGAGTGAAATGCAATTACGAGACAGGCGATAACTACGAGGGAAACTTCGTTAACGGTCTCCCCGACGGCAGCGGAGTCTACGTGTACGCTAATGGTGATCGCTACGAAGGACAATTTCGGAGGGGAGTGCCCAATGGTAGAGGGACATTCATTTTTAAAGATGATGGCCGCTACATAGGCGTGTTCCAAGATGGCACGATGAGATCTGGGACGGTGGTTTTCCCCAACGGTGAGCGCTACGTGGGAGACTTCGGAGTCGTCCAGAACCTTCAGACTAAAGTTATTAGCAGCCAACCAGCAGGGCGGGGTCAATTTTTTTATACCAATGGCGATCGCTATGAAGGACAATTCTTTGCAGGCTCGCCCTTTGGCCCTGGGGTATTAGTACGCAAAGACGGCACTCGCTGTTCTGGCAGGTTTTTTAATCAAGAACTTGATGCTAGTGTCACCTGTACTTTCCCCAACGGGACGCGCTATGAAGGAGAATTGCGAAAGGGAGTGCCTCACGGTGTCGGGACTATGATCGATGCTAGCGGTAGGCGCTTTCCGGGGGTATTTCGCAACGGCAAACCCGGAGTTTCGTAAAGGATAAATTGAGGTTTTCAGGCAACTTTTGACCAGAAATCGGACAAAAGACAAATGACGAAGGAAAATAATATCCAGAAGCGCATAGGAGAGACTTAGTTAATGATTTCCCGTTTAAAAACCAGTGGAATCCCTCTATTAGTTGCATCAGTGTTAATTGGTAGTTACGCGACTTATCCCTTGCCCTCAATGGCGCAAGGAACAGAAGCTAGAACAGGCCGCTGCGTACCAACTATCGCTACAGGTAGAGTTAGGTGCGATTATGACAACGGTGATAGCTACATCGGACAGTTCGTTAACGGTTTGCCCAGTGGCGCTGGGGTATACATATATTCCAATGGCGATCGCTATGAGGGGCAGTTCCGTCTGGGTAAACCAAATGGTCGAGGACAATTTATATTTAAGGACGACGCCCGCGTGGAGGGCATATTCCGAGATGGCAAAGTTAGTTCCGGGACTGCTATTTTTACTAATGGCGATCGCTATATAGGGTCGTTTTCTCTCGATCAAAAAGTAGGCGTGCCCACGGGACAAGGGCAATTCATTTTTGCTAATGGCGATCGCTTTGTGGGTCAATTTTTAGGGGGCAAGCCTTTAGGTACGGGAGCGTTCACCCGGGCTGACGGCAGTCGGTGTTCGGGACAGTTCTATACTCAAGAACTTGATGGCAGGGGTAACTGTTCGTTCTCCAACGGTATCCGCTATCAGGGAGAGTTACGCAAGGGATTGCCTCACGGCAAAGGCACAATTATCGATACCAGAGGCCGGCGAATTCCGGGAGTATTCCGCGACGGCCAGCGGCAAGAGCAATAAACTGGGAATAAGTGCGATCTAATCTATTAGTAAGGGCAGGTGGAGGGCTAATATTTTTTGCACAAAACCTGCCATTGCTAGGTTTTAAAGTCAAAACTATTGATAATTTATCATCGGCTTTTTCTCAACCGAATTGCTAATGTTAAATATCCACTTAATGGAGTTAATGGAGGCGTTTTGATATGACAACTACTGCTTCTGCTTCCGGCCGCACCGGCCAGTTTCCCTTCGACTTTGCCCCGCAGCGGACTCAAGATGCTGATTTGTTGCGACAACTCAATTTTGTGCCCGGTTTGAAGGAAGTCTTGACTTTGCGCCAAGTTCATGCTTTGGAACACGCTACTGTTTGGGTACTAAGTCAATCGTTTGGTGCGACCACAGCAAGAACCGATAATGAGTTATTGGGCGGGATGTCCACAGATCAAGGGTTTTATCTTTATGGCCACGTTAACATTGCACAGTTGCGTCAGGCTGTGCGCGAGGCTTTGCAGCGGATTGCCAGCGGAGAGTGGGATTTAGCTGTACATCCCCGTTGTGGCACGAATTTGTCGGTGGCAATGCTGCTGACGGCAGGACTTGCTGTAGGCATCAATTTAGCCCTGCCTCGGGGGCCCATTCTGCAACTGTTAGGTTTGGGTGCAGCGGCGGCTGCTGCGGCTCAGTTAGCTCCTGATGTGGGTTCTCTAGCTCAGCGTTACGTTACAACTGCTATTCCGTTTAATTTGAGTGTTGTTGATATTACCGTAAGTCACGACTTCTGGGGACGCGAAGCTCATTTTGTGCGGGTACGTTGGGTTGAATAGTTGCTGCGGGAGGGGAAGAGTGGAAGAGGGGGAAAATTGACACAATCTTCTTTCTTCCCTCAACTTCGAGCCGTTAAATCCCCTACACGGCTTTGTTGCCTAACTTCCTTCTTCCTTATTCATCATTTTGAGAGAATCGGTACTATTCAAAAGTTAATTGGGGCGACTTATCAACGTGCTTTTATTCGATAACTGGGCACTACATACTAATATCTATATCTTCCATATTTTTATAACTTCATATTATATTAAAATTTCATCTTTACCGCTAATGTGTCAGCTATGAAAAGCTCGGATTTACTTCCTAGGCGACTTGTCAGAAAATAGCAGGATAAGGTAAAATCCCTTATTAGAATTTTTAGATCCAAAGTCAACAAAATAAATGTGCAAATTACCGATCGATAAAACCTGGCTGCCAAGTCTACTGGCTGTCAGCTTAGCCGTAGTAGCCAACAGCGTTTTGCCTTTCACCGAATCTGCGAGTTTTGCTGGCGAAATATCCCAAACTAACGAACCCGAAAAAGCTCCTGACGGCAAAATAGTTCCCGTTAATGGCAAAGTCAATGTTAGATTAACGAATAAAACCAACGATCGACTATTTTTTCAGGTGGTTGGACAGACTAACCGCCAGAGTTTAGCGGAAAATTCAACAGTCGCGCTGCCAGCATTGACACTACCGACCTCAATTGTATTTAGGCGACTAGATGGCGCATTATTGAAACCCAGTTTGAAACCTGGTGGCGAAGGAACAGTAGAGGTAAGATTAGACGAGACAAATGATTTAGGTTTGGATAAAACATCTTTAAGGATTCGGAATGACGGCGCACTTTTTCTCAGATAGACAACAGTCAGTCTAGTTCAAATTTTAGATTTTAGATTCACTCCACAGCCGTTCGCTGGGGGTATAACTTTTGTCTAAACCATGATTGCTCTCCACAACTTAAGTCCGGGGCTTGTATCCGTATTTGGGTGAGTCAGGGGATAGTTGAATCATGTAAAATCAACTTGACGATCGCTCCGCTAGCTAAACCTCACTCTTCAATACACCATCCGAGTTCCTATGTCAATCAAAAAGATTCTTTCTATAGCGCTGTTAATTTTCATCCCCATTTCCATCGCCGCTGAGTATTTGCACTGGGGTTCCCTGGCAGTTTTCATCACATCCGCTTTAGGCATTATACCTCTGGCGATTTGGTTGAGTACAGCAACAGAAGAAGTGGCGATCGTCACAGGCCCCTCCATAGGCGGCTTATTAAATGCAGTCTTCGGCAATGCTACGGAATTAATTATTGCCATAGTTGCCCTGAAAGCTGGATTAATTGACATTGTGAAAGCCAGCATAACCGGTACAATTATCAGCAACTTGCTCTTAGTCATGGGATTTTCCATGCTGTTAGGAGGAATCCGCTACAAAGAACAGGAATTTAAGCCAATTATCGCGCGGGTGAACGGTTCCACAATGACTCTA
Organism: Microcoleus sp. Pol17C6; assembly: GCF_036701145.1. Lineage (NCBI taxonomy): Bacteria > Bacillati > Cyanobacteriota > Cyanophyceae > Oscillatoriales > Microcoleaceae > Microcoleus > Microcoleus sp. Pol17C6. The sequence continues at coordinate 12,527 of NZ_JAUBQH010000067.1, read as the reverse complement.
GCAGTGATTGCTATCCTGCTGCCGACAATGGTAATTTACACCTCCAATGGAGTCGAACCCGCAGCCATTCAGAATCTTTCCTTAATAACTGCGATCGTCCTAATTGCAGTTTACGCTCTAACTCTCCTATTTTCATTAAAAACTCACAGCTATCTTTACGATGTTGGGTTACTAGAACTAGAGTCAGAAAATCCGCAAAATACCAAAGAGGAATCTACTACGCACAAACCGAATTTGTGGCTGTGGATAGGGGTGCTAGTTGCCTCAACTGTTGCCGTTGCTTTTGAATCAGAAATTTTCGTTGGCGTTGTCGAAGAAACTACCAAAGGATTGGGATTGACGCCGCTATTTACAGGGGTAATTCTGTTGCCGATTGTTGGCGGCGCTGCCGAATATGTAACGGCTGTGGGAGTGGCGATGAAAAACAATATGGATTTGTCGGTTTCTGTGGCGATGGGATCGAGTTTGCTAGTTGCTTTGCTGGTAGCGCCGGTGTTGGTGATTATCGGATTAGTGATTCATCAGCCGATGGATTTAAACTTCAATCCCTTTGAAGTAGTTGCAGTTGCCATTGCGGTGACAATTGCTAATCTAATTAGTCTCGACGGGCGTTCTAATTGGCTCGAAGGAGTGCTGCTTTTAGCAACATATATCGTCTTAGGAGCAGCATTTTACTTTCACCCCATTACTTAAACCAATAATTTTCTGGGAGGGGCAACCCTCCGGGGTTGCCCCTCTTCCCTGGAAAATAACTTATCTTATTTCTGGTTTGTTATTCCTCTTTGTCTTCGGCCCTTAATTAAAAAAATAATTTTAGGACAGAAAGTAATTACGGACAGCGACACTGTTGAACAGGAAAACACTCTCGTCTGCAACTTCTTTTTCTGCCTTTACGGTCGCGACAATCAGAAGTATCCCGACATTCCACCTTATCTTCACAAATTTGCTGACGGGGAAAAGTACCTAAGCTTTGTATAGAAACTTCAGCCGTAAGGGCACCCTGTTCTATAACTTGGTCATTTTCTTTAATTTCATAGAGAAACTTATTTTCTCCCTCTAAAACCGAAAAAGTTCTTGTTTTGTGACTGTTACCTAACTTAAATCCAAAATCCTCGGAAAATTCTCCTTTGTCGTAACCTCTGTCTGTGTAGGGATAGGGGTTAGTTTCCATGCCATCAGTCACATTTTTAATCATCACCCTCCTGTTAGGGCCGGGGGGAGTCTTGCTGGAGACAAATCGAGCGCTTTGCGAATCAGGAGAGAAGACAGTACCTGCACATGAACCTACATATTCAATGCGCTTAAATTGAATCAAATTAATATTAAAAGTGTTTTCGTTTTTGACCCTAAATTGTGCTTCGTTAGTCTGCTGAGCGCTGACTGTGAAAGCTGCTAGCGTCAAAAAAATTGCCCCCAGGAAAATAGCTAGAAATTGGATTTTTGGTCTACCCGTAACAAATATGGCGTGTTTCATCTCTCTACCTCTAATGTAAATAGATAGCCTTTTGTTAACAACTTATTATTTTAACTTGACAGCAGATATGTTGTCAAAGTCGCTCGGATAGTTTTTTAGTGAAGATTTGAGTCCTTGATGCTTAGTTGCGAAAGGAAAAACAGAAGTCCTGACTGCGAACTTTGTAGAGCCAGGAATGAAGTCCTGAGTATGAACTTAACTACCAAGTTACTCGATCGCGCCATCTCTCTAAAATCTTGTCCCCAACTCCCTGTACCCGTGCCACATCCTCTAAAGAAGTGAAAGGTTGCTGCTGTCGCGCTGCAATAATTCTCTCGGCTAACTTCGGGCCAACCCCGGGCAAGGTTTCTAATTCTTCCTGACTGGCTGTATTTAAATTAACTAATTTTTTAGCAGCAATTTGAGGTTTGGCACCCGCAGATTTTGATGCTGCTTGTAGTGAATCGCACTCTTTTTTCTTAGCATCAATTCTCTGTTTGATTCGGGCGGGAATTCCCAATATGGCGCCTTTGTAAAGCCGATCGAACTCCCGCTCAAAATGGGCCGCAACTGTGGGACTCTCGATCGCCAGCAGCGTCTCGTCATTCCCGTGATTTGCCGCCTCACTCCAGTTGTGAGAACCTGTAAGTACCGTTTTGCCGTCCACAACGCCGAATTTGTGGTGCAGGCGATCGCCCATTGGTAACAGCGGCACTCCCACCGTAGTCAGCGGCTTTCTCCAAGGGCGATTGTCAGTTTCTAACCCGCAATCTTGCATCAAAGTCGCCCCCATCATATCCAAACCTTCACTGTAAGAGCGATAAATAAAATTAGAGTCAATTAAAGCTCGCACCGCCACTCCTCGCCCAGCTTCAATTTCCAAAGTATTTGACAACCGCTGAGCCGAAAATACAAACAGTGCCAAATCAACCGACTTTTTCGCACTACCCAAAGTTCGATTTATCAAACCGTTGACGCTTTTTTCCCAAGGCAAAGTCGCAGCCGTCGGCGAAAATTGCACCCCAACTGTCGAATTCCCTACTCTTACTTTTTGCACTTGACGAAACGGCTTTTTGATGCCAAATTTGCTGTCAGGTTTGCCTTTGGGCCCGTCGCCCCACATGATGTTAAATTCTTGAGTAAACAGTTGCGCTAATTGAGCATTTTCAATTTTCAGCAAATTGTTCGCATTGCCGCGACTTGCTGCTGTCTTGAAATCGCCGTGTATATCGCTTGTGGTAAAATTAGCAGAAGTGACGATTACGGTTTTGCCATCAATTACCACAAATTTGTGGTGCATCAAACCACTGCCTTTACTGCCGTCAGCAGTATCGTCAATTACAGGAATACCCGCATCCTTGACAATTACCAAAGCATCATTTTGCTTGATTTCATCGGCACTCAATTTACCATCTTTATTGCCATCGGCAAGTTGCACAAATTCGGTATAACGATCGCGCTCTCTTTCCGGTAATTTCGCTAACTCCTGAGCTGTAAAATCGCTCCAAGGGCGACTATAGATATGTTCGACAATTAATCTCACTTTAATTCCCGATCGCTGTTGATCGGCCAAAACCCTCGCAATACCGGGCAATCGAAACTCCTGAACTGCTACATCTACCGTCGATCCAGCACTAGCGATCGCAACAGCGATTAAGTTTTCTAAATCATCCCCAGGTCTAGTTTGCTGGCGGTAAGGCTCTGTATAACTCGAAGCGATCGACTGATTGAAGTATACTTGCAACAAGGGGTCTTGAGGCAATGGAGCCAGACTGAGAGGTAAATTCTGCACGTCTTGCTTTGTTTGTCCGCAGCCCGCCAGATTGAGCGCCACCAGCCCAGCACAACAGAAACCGAGTAAATGATAATACAATACAGCCACAAAATTTTAAAAAATATAGAGGTTATTAGCCGAACCACAGTTCAAAGCTATTGGATAAAGTAAAGTTACAACCTATTAAATTTATGCAAGGGAATAGATTTTGCGTCTTGTAGAACTGCCTCGATGCCGGAAGCATCACTGGTAGGGTAGCAGCATTCAGGGGCGTGGGTCAAACCCTATACCGCTGCTTTATGGCGAAAAGAAAAACAATTTTTCCGTGCGGTCACAAAGGATATGGTAAAGCGTGCCATCGCTGCACGCAAGAGTTGGTGGCGCAGCAGCATTACGTTGAAGTGCTGACACAAAAACAAACCAAAAAACAAGAGAGGGAAGCATCATTTGCTAGAGATATCATCGATCTCAGAGGTCTGCCCGACCACGTAGTTACCAAAGCCCGGGCAATTATAGCAGCTTTGGGCGAAAATAAGAATTACAGAGATTTCGGCGGCAAACGCCTGCGTCACAACCGTTTGATAATCAGTATTCCTGTAACTCGCAACTACAGAATGCTTTGTGAAGATTGCGGCACTTTCTTAATTCCCCAAAAAGTTTTGTCGCACGAAGACTACAACGTCTGCAAACCAGGAAGTTAGTCATCAGTTATTGGTTATTGGCTATTGGTAGCCACTCACAACAGTTAGCAGTCAACATTCATTAATTAGTTATTTATCATGCAAATTTACCTCGACTATAGTGCTACAACACCCGCACGCCCAGAAGCGATTCAAGCCATGCAAAAAGCTCTCACTCAGCAGTGGGGAAATCCTTCCAGCTTGCACGAGTGGGGACAAAGGGCGGCGACAGCTTTAGAATTAGCAAGAATGCAGGTTGCTAGCTTGATTAACGCGCTACCGGAATCGATGATTTTTACCAGTGGCGGCACTGAAGCGGATAATTTGGCAATTATGGGAATTGCGCGTCTTTATACCAAGCCGCAGCATATCATTATCTCCAGCGTAGAGCACTCTGCAGTAGTAGAACCGGCGCGACAACTCGAACAGTTGGGATGGGAAGTGACGCGCCTACCAGTCGATAAATTTGGGCGCATTCACCCTTTGGATTTGCAAGAGTCGCTGCGATCGAATACAGTGTTAATTTCAATCATTTACGGACAAAGTGAAGTTGGCACGCTGCAACCAATTGAGGCATTAGGACAAATTGCGCGCGATCGCAATATCATGTTTCATACCGATGCAGTTCAAGTTGCCGGCAAGCTGCAAATAGACGTGCAGAAACTGCCCGTAGACTTGCTTTCCCTTTCCAGTCACAAACTTTACGGGCCACAAGGTGCAGGCGCGCTTTACGTACGTCCGGGAGTAGAATTAGTACCAATGTTGGGGGGCGGTGGCCAAGAATTGAAACTGCGTTCCGGGACACAAGCGCTGCCGGCAATCGTCGGTTTTGGGGTGGCGGCGGAGTTAGCATTGCAGGAAATAGATGTAGAAACGCCGAGGTTAATTGGATTGCGCGATCGACTTTTTGACCGATTATCCCACGTACCCAGTTTAGTACCAACTGGCGATCGATATTACCGACTGCCCCACCACGTCAGTTTTTGCATCGTCTCCCCATCCTGTCGCCCTTACCAAAAGAGAGACACAGAGCAAATCACAGGCAAAACTATGGTGAGACAGTTAAATTTAGCCGGAATTGGCATTAGTTCCGGTGCCGCTTGTAGCAGCGGCAAACTAACTCCCAGTCCGATATTATTAGCAATGGGATATGACGAAATCGGCGCAGTTGGTGGAATTAGATTAACTCTAGGACGAGAAACCACAGAAGCTGATATTGATTGGACAGTAATTGCGATCGAGCAAATCTTAGATAGATTAATGCCAAAGGTAGCATTATCTAGACGTTAAGATTAACTGCAAACCTAGATAGCCGTATCTATCAGCGTCCATCCGCGTACATCCGCCAACATCTGCGGTCAAAATCATCAAAAATCAGAAACAACCCCAAAAACCCACCCCCAATCATGATAAAATCTATTCCGGTGTTATTCACAACTCCCCATAATGGAAGAAAACCGCGCCCAAGCCTATCTGCAATTAATTCACACCCTGCTGAATGCCCCCAATGGAGACGAATCGCAGATATTACAGGATAACTCAGAATTACTCGATCGCGGATTTCTGGAAACTTGCGAGTTAGTAGCCTCAACCTTGGCAGAACAAGGAGGGGAAAATGGCGCTAAATTCCTTCGACATCTAGCTAGTTACCTAGCGCAAATCCTCGATATCAACGATGACGGAGATAGCAATAACTCGGTCAGTGAAAATTTCCAAGAGTATGCAAACTTTTTCCTAGAATTATTGCAAGCCGAACAAGATAGCAAGGGAAATATAGCAGTAATTTACCCCATGCTGGAAGGGCGACAACATCTCCTTAATGCCAGTTTTGCCGAGACTTTACAGCAAGTGGCGCAGAAGTTAATTGCTGGCGAAAACTCAGAAACAATTAGCTCAATTATCGGTCTTATTGAAAATTTGAGTATTCATATTAGTGACTTTCCAAGTGGGAATAGAGCGAATAATATTGAAATTGCCATTACTGGTTATCAAATAGTTTTAAATAATCGCGAACCCGGTAGTGAAAAATGGACGCAAACCCAAAATAATCTAGCTACTGCCTACAATAACAGAATCAACGGTTCGCTGGCGGAAAATCTGTAACGGGCAAAAACCAGGCGCTTAAAATCGCGTCTATACAAACCAAGTCCGCCTATGCGGACAAACGAGATAATTCAGAAGTGTTGAAATCCTTGATCGAGCTTTAATATAGCATCAGGATAAATACCGCTGCTATCAGTCAACCAGATATCGCTGCTATCCGTAGCGATTCCCACAATTGCAGCACCATTTCCTATTTTTTCCAGCAATAACTCAGCATTCGCGATCGGCAAAAACAGCACTAACTCGAAATCTTCTCCGCCGTATAATGCCCAATCTAAACCTTTTTCGGTTGATACGATTTCGCTGAAAATATTGGGAATTGGTATTTTTGTGCGATCGACTTTTGCGCCAACACCGCTAGCCCGACAAATTTGAATAATCGCATCAGCTAAACCGTCGCTACTGTCCATTCCGGCGATGGAAAACTCACCCGCAGAATCTAAAATCTCCCAAACAACCGGCAAAACATCGAGTCTCGGTTTAGGGCGCTGGTGAGCGAGAATTAAAGAAGCCCGATCGACTTCTGAAAGATTTTGTCCGAATTCTGGATTTAACAGCAATTCTAATCCCGCGCGGGAGGCTCCGTGAATCCCAGTAGCGACAATCGCCCAGCCCGATCGCGCATTTGACCGACTAATGGTACGATCGCACTCAACTTGTCCGAAAGCAGTAATCGCCACCGTCACCACGGGCGATCGCACAACATCGCCACCGACGATCGGCGTATCATATTCTTGCAAGCAAGCCGTCATCCCCCGATAAAACTCTTCAACCCACTCCACAGCCGTATCCGCCGCCACAGCGAGGGCTACAGTCACCGCCAGAGGCTTTGCTCCCATCGCAGCCAGATCCGACAAATTCGCTGCTGCGGCGCGCCATCCTGCGTAATAAGGCCCCGTAGTGCGATCGCTGAAATGCACTCCCTCCACCAACATATCTGTAGTGATAGCGAGAGATTGGTTGGGAGTTGTAGCCATGACAGCGCAATCATCTCCGACTATTTCTGCAGGGCAGAATTTTTGCAATATTCTTAAAAGGCCTTGTTCACCGATATCTTTAATCAGCATTAAAAAGGATTTTTTAGTGAGATGGGGGCGGGCAAGATGCCCATCCCGCAATAAACTCAATGTGTTATGGAACAGGTGTCTTACCTATAGCACGTTATTGATGCGTAATTCCTGAACAACTGTCAACTGTCAACTGTCAACTGTCAACTGCATCACCATTCCTTACCGGAACTCGGCGGTAAGCGCAACCTAGGAAACCTATAAAAAGTATCCCCTTCATCATCTACCTCTAAAACCGCCGAAAAAATCTTAACTTGCCGAGTTAAATACTGCTGAGCAACTTCAGCCTCAACCCTAGCATTAGCCGCCAGTTGAATCAGCGAAACTTGACTATTTTGAGTTTCCAACAACTGATAAAAAGCCTCATCCAACCGCTGCTTTTGCTTGTTTTCATTGAGATTTTTTACTATCAACAAGCCTGCGAATCCGCCCAAACCCATTACCAATAAAAATTCTAAAATTGCCATACTGTCGATTAAATTCCTGATTTCAATAACGAAACTCTAAAAATTCTCTCTTCTTCCAGCCCGCAGAGGCTGGCTTTGTTTCTGCCGAAGGGATTTCAATCGCTATTACCTTTATTTAGAAGCTATTTCACTGGCTGTCAATATTGATTTTTTCAGCCCGCGCAGGCGGGCTTTATTTGTGTAAAAGCGATTTAAATCGCCGTCACTTTGGTGTAGAAGCGATTTAAATCGCCGTCATTAATTAAACTTGAGGTTGCACCAAATTTTCCATTCCTTTAACTACCTTAGCAGATAGAATCTTGTCTCCCTGCTTCAGTTGCTCCAAAACTTCTTTTCCTTCAATCATGTAACCAAAAACAGCATACCGGCCGTCCAACAGATTCCGGCCAGCGGGCGTAAGTTCAGGTTCAAACAAGAAAAAGAAAAACTGAGAAGAAGCGCTGTCGGGTTCAGCTTCAGCGCGGGCCATCGCCACAGTACCGAAAGCAGAAAAAGGCAAAACAGGCTCGTCGCTATAGCGCCCCGCATCTTCTAGAGTAATGCCGTAAATAGGTTCCTTTTCGCCCCTGACGAACACTTCCAGCGGAACATTCCGGTATTTGCCAGTACCAGGGTCAATAAAACCGACTTCCTTGCCTTCGGGGTCTCCGGTTTGCAAAACGTAGGATTCTTCCGATCGAATAAACGGCAAACCGTCATAAAAACCTCGATCAACCAAATCCACAAAATTACCAGCCGTAACCGGGGCGTTGTAGCCGTCAACCACAACAGTAATTTCCCCTTTTTCAGTTTGGAAAGACACAGTAGCGCGTCCTTTCAATTGAGGCAGATTAGCATACTTGGCAGGCACTTCAAACGGAAACTTTGTCACCATCAACTCTTCGATTTCGCCTACCGAACCTAGGATTGTGGCTTTCAAGTCAATCACTTTGTCCCTGTCTTTAGCCTCAACAGCCTTTTCCAGTTGAGCAACTTTCTCCTTGACTCCTGCAATTAGAGTTTCAGCTTCCGGTTTTTTGGCGTCGGGAATACTCTCTAAAAGATCAGATTCCCGAAGGTTGAGAATCCTGGAAGCCTTGCTGACATCGCTGCTAATCGGCCCCCAACGTTTAGACCGTATGTGGTTGCCAATGTCTTCGAGACTGATTTGCAACTCTCGCACAGTCTGATTGTCAATAGGTAAAGCGAAGCGCAGCAGCGCCCGCCCGTCCGTAATCGCATTCCCTGCAGGCATACTGCTGCTGGGGCGTTTTGCATGGGAGACTGCACTGAAACTCAGGGAGAGAGTGAACAGCAAGAGCGCTAAAGCGACGGTTTTGACCCAGCGCTTGCACGTATCGATCGAGAAATTAGGCCAATGCAACATAACTTTAACTTTTATTGCCTCTCTTATCTTCCCACAGCGCTGCCCGCCCTCTAAGGTGCTACCCATCTAAAGTGTCTGTTGGTTTGGCTGGGGAGGAGTTGCCCACGAACAACAGTCAACACTCAACTGACAACAGTCCACTGCCCCCTGTCATTAACATTTCAGTAAAGCACTTGCTCCCTTTGAACGGTAAAATAAAATGCCAATTGCTTTTTGATGCCGTCAGCTAGACTGCGGCTTTAACCTGACCCGCTCAAAAACGGATACAATCCCCAGACTCCTGTCGTGGAGAGATCAAAATTTTAGACCAAGGTTCAATCTCCCAAATTCCTCTGTGGAGTAAATCTCAAATCTAAAATCTCAAATCTAAAATCGACTGACTGTAGTTCCCCCGTGCCCGCAAGGCGACGGGATTGCCCGCAAAAATTTATATGATTTCCAGTAACGACTTTCGACCAGGTGTTTCAATTGAATGGAATAACGGCGTGTGGCGGGTTATCGAATTCCTCCACGTCAAGCCAGGAAAAGGCTCGGCTTTCGTGCGGACAAAATTAAAAAACGTCCAAACCGGAAACGTAGTAGAACAAACCTTCCGGGCGGGCGAGACTATGCCTCAAGCCAACCTGGAAAAGAGTGTGATGCAGCATACCTATAAAGAGGGCGACGATTTCGTCTTTATGGATATGGAAACTTACGAGGAAAGTCGCCTCAATGCTAAGCAAATAGGCGATCGTGTCAAGTACCTCAATGAAGGGATGGAAGTCAGCATCCTGCGCTGGAACGACCAAATCATGGAAGTGGAACTGCCCAACTCTGTCGTCTTGGAAGTGATACAAACCGATCCCGGAGTCAAAGGAGATACTGCCACTGGTGGCAGTAAACCCGCCGTCCTCTCCACCGGGGCTCAGATTATGGTGCCTCTATTTATTTCCATTGGAGAACGGATTCGGATAGATACTCGTGAAGACAAGTACCTCGGTCGAGAGTAGAAACGAGGGAGGGAAAGGGAGTTTTTAGTTTTTAGTTCTGAGTTATGAGTTAAAGAAGTCCAAATTCAATACTCATCGCTCACAGCTTAAAAACTATCCCTTTTGCCTCCAAAGTCGTTGATGCTCCTAGCTTCGCCTGGTTCTTAATTTTCAATTTTCAATTTTCAATTTTCAATTCTCAATTACCCTTGAATCTGCTGTGCAACTAGACTTAAACCAGCTTTGTGACCTGCTAACTGTATTAGACAAAACTGGCATTTCGGAACTGACCTTAAAAAGTGGGGATATTGAACTGACAGTACGCAAAGGCATTCTGGCAAGTTCACCAGGCACCTCTGCTGCGCTCCCTGCTGCCGTGGCGACTGTCGCTCCAAGCGCGTTGGGCGCTGTTGCTAGCCCCACATTAGCGTCACCTCCTGCTGTTGACCAAAATTTAGCAGCGGATCAGGCTGCCCCTGTACCTGTCGCCCCTGTCGCCGTACCGGCTGCCGTACCTGCTTCTGTCGATACGAAATGGGTGCCAATTATCTCGCCGATGGTAGGAACGTTTTATCGCGCTGCTGCTCCTGATGAGCCACCTTTTGTCAACGTGGGCGATCGGATCAAGGTCAATCAGACAGTCTGTATTATCGAAGCGATGAAGCTGATGAACGAGATCGATGCTGATGAAGTCTCCGGTCAAGTGATGGAAATTTTAGTTCAAAATGGCGAACCTGTCGAATACGGTCAAGTGTTGATGCGAATTAATCCGGATTGAAGCATTACTTTATTGTTATGGACAGAATAAATGCTAATATTTCCCGATCACTTCTCTCCGGTGAGTTTGATGAAGTCATCCCAGCCTGTCCCGCAAGAGGTTGTGCAACAAGTTGCTGAGTATTTCAGTATTTTGAGCGAACCCATGCGTTTACGAATTTTGAACTTGCTTCGCGACGGCGAAAAATGCGTGCAAGAATTGGTGGAAGCTACTCAAACGAGTCAAGCCAATGTTTCTAAGCACTTAAAACTCATGCTCCAAGCTGGTATCCTCACTCGCCGGAGTGAAGGGACTTCAGCCTATTATAAGGTGCAAGACGAGTTAATTTTTGAGCTGTGTAATATGGTGTGCGATCGGCTTGCCAGCCGGATCGAACAGCAAGCCCTACACTTTCGAGCATTTAGCCTAACGACGAAGCACTGAAAATTAGTTGCCAGTCCTCAATCCTCAATCCTCAGTCATGAGTCATCAGTTATCAATTCCTATTCTCGGCCTTCAGACCGATTACTAATCACTTGTAACTAATGACTCATAACTACTAAAGGGGAAAATTTTTGTCAAAGCTTTGGCGGGTACTCGGCTGAGCCACCTCCAAACCTTCGCCGCCTAAAAGTTCTAAAGGCTTCCCTTCCACCGAAATCCAAACCTTGGTATTCGGTTGTAAACTCGTAGCCGTATAGATAACTTGCCCTAACCGGCCAGTCATCGAATTGCTCCCTCCCCCCGAAGTAAATTCTGCCGACAAATCGACATAAACTCCGTCATTCTTAACACTCAAACCCCTGAGTTTTGTCCCATTAGGAATTTCGCTCGAAACAGTTCCATCCTTGGGCCCCGCCAACAAACTGTTAAAAGCAGCTTGTAAAGCTGCATCAGGCTTGTCAGCTTGTTTAACAGCTACTTTCGTAGGAACTCCCTCAAATTTGCCGCTCGCATCTTTAACCCAGTAGACTTGCACTGTCTGGACATCAGTCTGCGGCAAAGGCTTCGGCTGCGGCGACTTTGGCACCAAAGCGTTAGGCGTCTGAACCTGCGGCGTCTGAACCTGCGGCGTCTGAACCTGCGGCGTCTGAACCTGTGGCACTTGTACAGGATTTGGAGGGGGTACGGGGATAACTACAGCAGGAGATTCCACAGAACTTGGGGAAAGGGGGGGAGCGGTAGTTTGAGCAGAAGACTGCGTATCTGCAGGGGTTGGCGAACGGTTCGCGGTCCACCAGGCAATGCCCCCTCCCGTCAGTAAAGCCAACCCGCAAACACCGGCAATGACGGCTGTGGAGACGCGGCGTACTTCTTGTCCATCTTTCATAATACAAATTCTCCTTACAGATAGAGCGCTTGGGACGGTGAGGAGCGACTCCTGATCAGCTACATTTGTCTATGGTTAGATTCTGGAATTGACACAATTGCATTGCTGCTCGCGAAAACTTTATAGCAAGCCCAACATATTCTGAATCTGACTATTGGAATCCTAGACCATAATATAAGATTTCGCCCGTGGAGTATGTCACAGTATCTCAATCAACCTAGTGGCTATATTCTATAGTAATCATAAAAAATTAAAGAATAAAGGAAGAAAAAATAAGTAAAAAGCAAGAAGGAAGGCCACGGATGGATGTAACGGAGGTAAGGGGGGTAACGGATTTAAGGGATTTAACGGATAGAAACTGTTCTAGAAAAATATTTTCCCAAAACAAAAAGCGCCCCTATTTCTAGGAGCGCTTTTTGTCAATCAACAGCTAAAACTTAGCCATTGATAGAAGGAGCAACCAAAGCTACGGGAGTTGTTTCACCAGCAGCCAAGTCAAGCGGGAAGTTGTGAGCATTGCGCTCGTGCATTACTTCCATACCCAAGTTAGCGCGGTTGATCA
>NZ_JAUBQH010000139.1:0-2652 GCF_036701145.1 Microcoleus sp. Pol17C6 | reverse complement strand
ATTTTTGCTACGGCTTCTAACCAACTGTCTGCGTTGGAGTCGGTAGGGGTATTTACTAGAGAAATAAACGGGTTTGGTTGGCCGGTAATTGCGCCTGTTTTGAGGTCTATTTGGTACGGACTCAGGGTTGAAGGTTGATCGTTAGCGGCAATAGTTAATGTTGTTTGTTTTGTTGTACCGGCAATGCCACCTGTGATTGCGCCAAAATTGAGGATTGCGGTTTCATCGTTTTCAGGGAGATTGTCAGGTTTGATAGTAACTGCAACATTTTGCGTGAGTGCGGCACCTGTTGCACCGGCGGGGAATGTAATCGATGTCGGCGAAAAGGTGTAGTCTGAATTTTCGGTGGCTGTGCTACTGGGATCCAGGACAATTGGTACTGTTACAGCAGCGTCAGGAGTGCCGCTGATAGTAACGGGAATATTGACTACTGTATCCGCAGTTCCTTCAGTGCCACTGTAAGTTGCAGCACCAAAATTTACCGCCGGAGATGTATGCAGCAGAATCGAGGTGTTTTGAGAGTCAAAGTTCGCCGTAGCTAAATCGGATAAGCCATCTTTGTTAAAATCGCCTACAACAATACCTTGGGGACTGGTTCCCACAAGAAAATTAGTGGCAGTCCCAAAGCTGCCATCGCCACTTCCAAACAAGACGGAGACATCCCCCGATCCATTGTTGGCTGTGGCTAAATCGACTTTTCCATCGGCATTGAAGTCACCACTAGCAATAGCAAGGGGTTGTGTTCCAACGCCAAAGTTGGTAGCTGCACTAAAGCTTCCTGTGCCAGTTCCTAACAGTATTGATACGTTGTTTGATCCGCCTTCGTTACTCGTTGCTAAGTCAGGATTGTTGTCCCCATTAAAGTCTCCTAAAGCAATGTAATTAGGGCTATTTCCAACAGTAAAGTTAGTGGCGGGGGCGAAAGTACCATCAGCATTCTGCAACACGATGGATACGCTGCTAGAACCAAAGTTCGCTGTCGCAAAGTCAGACTTGCTATCCTTGTTAAAGTCGCCGACAAGCACAAAATAAGGATTTGACCCCACGCTCAAATTAGTAGCTGCGCCAAAAGTACCATTACCGTTTCCCGGCAAGATGGAGACGTTGTTAGAGCTTTGATTGGCTGTAGCTAAATCAGAATTGCCGTCCCCGTTGAAGTCTCCCACAGCGACGGTATACGGACTTGACCCCACCCCAAAGTAGGTGGCAGTACCAAAAGTGCCATCGCCATTCCCTAACAGGAGAGAAACGTTGTTAGTCAAATTATTGGCGGTAACTAAGTCAGAATTGCCGTCTTTGTTAAAGTCGGCTACAGCGACAGACCAGGTATAGAGATCGCTTGGCGGGCTGGTGTTAAGATTAGTGGCAGCGCCAAATTTGCCAGTGCCATCTCCCAGTGCGATCGAGACGTTGCGATTAACTCCAGTGCTGGCAAAGGCTAGGTCAAGATTGCCGTCTTTGTTAAAATCGCCACTGGCAACTTTACGGAGACTGTATGTTATGGGAAAGGGCGTTGCCGGATCAAAAGTAGGCAGAACATACTCGTAACCTGCTAATACTTCGGCTTCAAATACCAGTGGCGTTTCAATTTTCCCGGTTCTGACTTCTAGTTCCCAGTCGCCGCCCTTTGCCGCACTTCCCGTAAGATTTTTGGAAGCCGCAACAAAAGCCCCGGTTAACTCACTCAAGCGTTTGACAAATGCTTTACCTATCTCGCCTGCTGCTACACAGCACCCGTAGAGGAGGATATTTGGTCGAGTGTCGCCGATTGAGTCGGTTCGTGGCGAAAACCACTGCTGTAGATCCTGCCGATCGCACTCTATATCATCTAAACTCAAGTTACCGTCGCCCAGTTGCAAGCTACCCGGAGCACCGTGAGAAACGATGTGAATGCTGTCAATATTAGTACGAAGAGCTAAAATTTGAGTAATTTGGTCGATCGCATCCCGGTTCCCATCCAAAACGACTACTTCCGTACCCGGTTTTACCCCAGCGACTAAACTTTGGTAATTTTCTACTTGAGTGTCGATAAAGGCGATCGACTTTATGGAAACTTGATTATTTAAATTTGGCATACTGCACCTACTAATAGCTAAAAAAAGACAATGATTCCCCTGTTTCGCGACTTGCATCGGAAACTCTTTCTGAATGTTGTAGTAACAATAACTGTTTTTTGAGAAAATCTATATAAACTTTTCTTTATAAACACTTTTTTAATTAAAGTTTTGATAAAGATGGGGAAATTTATTAAGTAACATTACGGTTGAGCCAGCGCGAGCTGGCTCACACAACACGAAAACCGTTCAATAGCAAGTGTGATTAGACTGAAATATTAAGATCGGAATTTTTGATACAGATCTGCGATCCGGTTCCGCCGTTCGTTTCAACCCCTGGCGGACTTTCGGGCAAGGGTGGGGCGGGTTTACGAGATAATTGGTTTTAGGCAATTATTTCTCGTAAAACCCGCCCCTTGTATCTTAAAAGAGTCAGGCGATAGATCGCTACGTCAGTCAGTTGATCGTTACACCAAGCAGGCGATCGTACCGACTTTCAGGCGATCGAGCCGACAATGAGTCGATCGTACCGACTTTCAGGCGATCGAGCCGACAATGAGTCGATCGTACCGACTTTCAGGCGATCGAGCCGACAATG
>NZ_JAUBQH010000066.1:0-32866 GCF_036701145.1 Microcoleus sp. Pol17C6 | reverse complement strand
TGAACCAATATTTCTTTGAGACATCTTCTGAAATCCCCTTGACAACTGCCATACAGGCTTAACTTGTTACGAATGGGCAGAGCCTCTGGGAATGTGTTACCAGGCAGAGGCTGGGAACGAGCTAAACCCGGTTTCTGATTCCCTGCGCGATCGCCCAAGCATCCTAGAAACCGGGTTTCTGCGATTATTCTGGCATCTTCAGGCCCGATTTTGTTAAGAAACCCGGTTTCTGAGCCCTGCGCGATCGTGAGCTTTGAGCAAACTCGCCGGATCGGGTCCAGCGGGGATAATGCAGCCGGGATTCAGCGGGAACAAATTGCCGTAATAATCGCGCTTCACAGCCTCCAAATCGCAAGTGCCAGCAACTCCCGGTAACTGGTACAAATCGCGCAGATAAGCTCCCAAATGCTCGTAATCTTGAATGCGGCGCACATTGCATTTGAACAAGCTGTAATAAACAGCATCAAAACGGAATAGAGTAGTAAAAAGCCGCACGTCTGCTAAAGTCACCCGATCGCCACAAAGGTAACGACTCCTCAAGAGCGAGCGATCGATCTCGTCTAAAACAGCAAACAATTCACTGCAAGCCGAGTCATAAGCAGCTTGAGATTGGGCGAAACCGCAGCGATAAACGCCGTTATTCACCGATTGGTAAATCTTCTCATTCCACTCGTCAATTTGCGATCGCAAATCCAGAGGATAAAGATCCATTTGAGGATTGCTAGCAAACTCGTTAAACTCCGAGTTTAGCATCACAATAATTTCCGAACTCTCGTTATTGACGATCGTCTTTTTCGACTCATCCCACAGCACCGGCACCGTACACCGCCCTTGATAGCCCGGTAAAGCCAACTGGTAAAGTTCCGGCATCGTATTGCAGCCAAATGTCTGCGACTCCATCACCCACATTCCCCCTTCCGAGGGATAGACAATCGACACCGATATCGCATCTTCAAGCCCTTTGAGGGCCCTCGTCACCAGAGTGCGGTGCGCCCAAGGGCATCCCGTACCCACAAAGAGGCGATAGCGTCCCGCAGCGGACCCGTGAGGGTTGTCTGGTGCAGTGCTGACAAAGTTGCGGAAACTGCTGGTGGGGCGAATGTATGCTCCGGTGCGATCGGGCGGCGCTAGTTTTGACATCATTAATTGCCACATTGATGTCCAGACAAATTTGCCTAGCTTGACTGTTACGGATGAAGGAAGCGATTTGTTTTTCACAATGCGATTAAAATAGGTTTGCTAAACATAATCTGCTTATTTTAACTCACATTGCGAGCCAAGTTTGTTCGCTCGTTCCCAGGCAGAGCCTGGGAACGCATATCCAGAGGCTCTGCCTCGCTGTTCGCTGTTTTCCCTCACCTGGGAAGGACTTTTCTAGTCTCTGCCAGAGGCTATTTCAGCATAAGCTCGATCGATCAATCGGCGAGCAACCGTCTGAATTCCCGTATGTTCGTAATAATTGGTAGTCATGTCTAAAAACGCCGCCACATAATCCAATTTGTCATCGGTAACATCAACGTATTGCTTGAGATTGCCTAAAACTATGGCGGGAGTTAAGCCGCGAGACTGTACTAAATTGTTCATCCAACCTTGCGCTGAAGCGAAAGTAGTTGTCACAAATCCGAACTTTTGTGAATTATTTGCGCCGGGAATTAGGTTGCTAATATTTTGGAATGTTGAGTTTTGCTGCAAGGTTGAAGGATTCAATCCGCCTATGGTATTTTGTGCTACTCTAATGAAGTCCGGGCCAAGGGGAATTAAACCGTCAGCACAAACTAAAGCAGCCATCCGCATCAGAGATTCGTCTTTGTAATGGGATAAATAATTACCAAAGCTTCCCACATTGTTAAGGGAAATATTGTTAAGTTTGCAGTAGGCTATTAGCTCGATCGCCACTTTGACGCACAAGTCGATCGTTTGAGTGGTGTCAGCTTTGGGAGTGAGGCGGTTCAGAAAGGAAAGAAAGCCGATGTTTTCGCCGATTTTATTCGCCATAGCCGTTGCACCTAACGCACTGTCGGCGCTGTCTGCTAACTGGTAAAGCCTGACTACGCCTTGATA
This sequence comes from Microcoleus sp. Pol17C6, assembly GCF_036701145.1. Taxonomy (NCBI): domain Bacteria; kingdom Bacillati; phylum Cyanobacteriota; class Cyanophyceae; order Oscillatoriales; family Microcoleaceae; genus Microcoleus; species Microcoleus sp. Pol17C6. The sequence continues at coordinate 30,805 of NZ_JAUBQH010000066.1, read as the reverse complement.
TGGCTCGTTGGGGTTAGCGTAAAGCTCGATCGCGCGATCGCGAATTTTCCCAACTAATTTGCGCTTTGTTTCCCCTGTAACCGCTTCAATAGTATTATCAAAACCCGTTAGATTGTTCCACTCGCCCGGAACCACAAAATCGAGAGATTTTAACATCTTCACAGTGACGCCACCCGACGGCAGATTGTCAACCAATTCCACAATAGATTTGCTCATCACAAACTCCTGAATAGCCAGATTTAAAGTGTTCTTCCAAATACTCCAACTTCGGCAAATCCGATTCCAGATTCCAGATGAATTCCCAGAACTAAGTAGGTAAGCACAAATAGATATTAGACTACCAGCTCCTGTTTTGCAATCCTCTGAGCTTTTCTCTCTTCTCTAACTCTGCGTTCTCTGCGCCCTCTGCGGTTCATTAAAAAAAAGTCTTTTCCACAAAACATTTGCATTTCACTCGCCAGCACAAAGTTAAGTTTCATTATATTTACCGACTCAAAATCGCCCAAACGTGTTAAAATAAATGGCGCAAAATAGAAAAAAATAAAATATGACTGTTGCAGTTAACACAACTCCGGGATTAGCCTCGCGTTTAGTAAATGGCGTACTCTCCATCAAGCCTTTGGCTAATCTAGCCAAGCACCAAGCACGGGAAATGATGATGAAAAGAGCCGAAAAAATTGGGGTGCATTGGCGACAAGAAGTCCAAGCACTTTTGTCCCGGAATTGGGATGCAGAATTGCTCAGCGTCCAAAATCCCGATCTGGTTTACCCGAAATATTATCTAACTTCATTTCACGCTTATGAAAAAGGTAATATGAGCTGGGAAGCTGCTACAGAATTTGAAGTTGCCGCCCGTACAGTTCACGCGGGAATTTGGCCGGAAGCGGGTGCAGAAGGCGATGCTAAACTCCGCGCCAGCTATCACGAAGTCATCAAATCTCAAATTGCTTCTTCGCCGCAAGATATTGTTGATTTGGGATGCAGTGTGGGAATGAGTACCTTTGCTCTTGGGGAGGTTTACCCGGAAGCGAAGATGACTGGGGTGGAGTTGTCGCCTTATTTCTTAGCCGTTGCTAAATACCGTTCCCAACAGCGAGAATCCCAATCTTTAAATCAAAAATCTCCGACTTGGGTTCACGCTGCTGCTGAATCTACTGGTTTGCCGGCGGCTGCTTTTGATTTAGTTTCTATTTGTTTAGTTTGTCACGAATTGCCGCAGAAAGCTACTAGAGAAGTGTTCCGGGAAGCGAGGCGTTTGCTACGTGTGGGCGGACATTTGACAATTATGGATATGAATCCTCAGTCGGAAGTGTATGCCAAAATGCCTCCTTATATTTTGACTTTGCTCAAGAGTACGGAGCCTTATTTGGATCAGTATTTTGGGTTGGATATCGAGCAAGCTTTAGTTGATTCTGGTTTTGCCCAGCCGACAATCACTTGCAATACAGTCCGACACCGCACTATTGTTGCTGAGGCCATATAGCGGTTTTCAGTATAGTGAAGTACAGATATCGGGTAGGACACGGCAGTGCCGTGTCTAAAGCTGTATTTATTTAATTCGATTGAAAACTGCTATAAATGGTAAAGTTACATAGATATTATTCAATCCTTGGGACGGTGCCTGAGTGTAAATAGTCTAATCTGTGGATTTAAACATTCCTGCGATCGCGCCCCCTACCGATAAATAATTCCCATCCTACCGGATTTGATATTGGACAGCCGTAGAAGCTATTCACAGCGCCATTTGTTAGACATTTTGATAGAACCCTAAAAGAAGGACATCTTCATGAACCCGACAGCCCCCTCTCAAAACATCATCGATTGTTTGCAGGTTATCTTGGATGCCACTGCAACGAAAAATTACGAGCTTTTTACTACAGTCGGTGATGCAGGCTACAAAGCGAGCATTACACAAAAAATGTTTGACGACGTTAGCGAGCAGCTTGCTTCCCGCCTGCAAAAGGGATACTCAATTAATTATTTTGGTGAGATAAAACAAGGTAATTTTCCGATTTATTTGTGGAAGCTGAGTTTTGAAGATGGTGGAGATGAATTTGTGGCACACATGACTATGAATGAAGACAAAGTTGCTGGGATTTTCATCGAATAACATATCTTGCTTGACACGGCATTTCACTCTCATCTAACGCCGATCGCCCACAACTGTTAATCGAAACCGATCGGGCGGCACAAAGGTGATTCCCCGGCGCGCCGGACGAATAAGCCGATCGATATTCGATACAAACTCACGGGAAGATAGCACCGTTGCTAAAACCAGCTTCATTTCAAACATCGATAACGCCATCCCGATGCAGCTTCGACTCCCGCCTCCAAAGGGTAAAAATTCAGAGGCGGAAAACTTGCGATCTAAAAAGCGATCGGGATTGAATTGAGCGGGATTTTCGTAGGTTTCAGGGCGACGGTGGGCCAAATAGACACAGGGGATTAAAATCGTTCCCGGTTGATATGTATAGCCTTCGAGTTCGATCGTCCGTTTCACCTTGCGCGGCTGCGAAATTAAGGCAATTGGATAAACCCGCAGCGCTTCCTTGCAGACTGCTGTTAAGTAGGGCGACTGCGAAAGCGCGATCGGATCGGGATTCTCGCCTAATTCATCCAATTCCTTCCGCAACGTCGCAAGGCATTGGGGAAACTGATGCAGCCAGTAAAACGCCCAAGTCAACGCCGATCCAGTCGTTTCATGTCCCAACAACAACAGCGTCATCAACTGATCGCGCAATTCTCGATCGCCGAGGGATTCGCCGCTGTCGTCGCGAGCCATCATTAACACTGACAGAATATCCGTGCGAGACGAATCGAGAGAATGCGATCGCCTCTCGGCAATTTCCGCATAAATCAGCGAGTCAATCTGCGCCATCTGCTGCAAAAACTGCCCCCACGGGCTCCAAGGCCCTAAATTTTGCTGCAACGGTTCAAAGAAAAATTGCATCGAGTACAGTTCAGAGGTAATAGCCTCTAAAAGATTGCTGAGCAATTGTTTCAGCCGTTCGTAGCGCTCTCCCGGCACTAATCCAAACACGACTTGCAAGATTACTTGCAGCGAAATTTCTGACATTTCTTCGCGGACTGCGATCGCATCTGGGGCTTTCCAGTCGATCGTCTGCTTTTTCGTCAAATCAACAATCAAATGCCCTTGACTGTGCAACTGTTCCCGATGCAGCGCGGGCATTAATAGCTGTCGCTGTCGCAGATGTCGCGGCCCTTCATTCATAATGAGGGATTCATTTCCCACCAGCGGGCGAAATACGTTGGTCACTTTGCCAAACTCAAAGGCATCGGCTAAGGTCGTAAACACCGCCTGAATCGCTTCTGGACGGCCCAGAAACACCACGGGGGGCGAAGCGGGCCCCAACACGCGGGCGGTAAATGTATCGCCGTATTTGGCAGAGTAGCGATCGAAAAATGCGATCGGGTCAGCTACCAGCGAAAGCGTTTGGAACAAAGCAGGAGAACGAGATCCGGTAGGCAGCGTCATTGAAAAACTGGCGATACACAATGTTTCTAGTGTATATCGATCGACCTTGCACCCTGAAATTTATCTGCGATCGATCGACATTGGGTAGAAACCGGGTTTCTGAGCGTAAGTTACACCAGAACTATGAAGAGAGCATTCGCTTAAAATAATCTTCAAGAATTAGGTAACAAAATAGATGAAAGCCAAAAAGCATCTTTTTATCAATTTAGCTTCTGGTATCTCAGCATTTCTAGTGGTTGGCTATTTCGGCATCTCAGCTTATGCAGGACATACTCTTTCAAAGCCAAACAGATGCTTTGACCCTCTTAAAGCATCTGTTTTTGCTGTTCCTCCTGAAAATGTAAAATTTCGTACACCTGATGGCGTGGAGATTGCTGGTTGGTTTATTCCAGAAAAAGCAACAGACAAGGTATTAATTTTAGTACATGGATTGAATTCCAGTCGGACTTGTGAGCTGGCTGGAAAGTTTGCCGAGTTTGGTTCAGCTATGAATCAAAAAGGCTTTTCGATACTTATGATCGATCTGCGAGGACATGGGCAAAGTGCTGATTCTCGCTTCACCTTTGGAATTACAGAAAGGCGAGATGTTATTGCAGGAGTGGATTGGCTTAAAACCAGGGGCTTTAAGCCAAAAAAGATTGGGGTTTTAGGTTTTTCAATGGGTTCTGCTACTGTAATTGGAGCAGCAGCAGATGACTCAGACATCGGAGCAGTGGTCACTGACAGTAGTTACGCAGAGGTTTATCCAATTATTCAGAAGCATTGGCAGTCAGCTTCAGGATTACCTGGGATATTTCTTCTTTCTACCATGATGTTTGGACATTTGTTGACTGGATACGATCTAACTTCTTCTAAGCCAGTGCAGGAGATAGGTCGTATTTTCCCTAGGCCTGTTTTAATTATTCACAGTGCGATCGATCCTTATACGCCTATACAAAACGCTCGCCAACTCCGAGAAGCATATCCTTCGGCAGAATATTGGGAAACCAATGCGAAGAAACATCCAGAAAGCTACAATACGAACCCCAAGATGTACGTTGACAAAGTTGCTGATTTCTACAATAGGAGTCTAAATTAGGGCGGCTCCTAGAGCAAGCAGATATCCAGATGCAGCTTAAGTTTTCCGTTAGGAAAATTTAATTTTTGCTCGCCAGATCGCAGCCTGAAATTTATTTGTGGCTGATGGCGAAGGCAAGTAGCAAAAAGAGTAATGCTATCCCGAGCGATCGATGATCGATCGCAGATTGTATGGCTAACTTGCCAGCCTAAACTGCTAAAAGTTGTAGTTTTAGATGAAATGGATGTTGGCGATCCTTTGGTTTGGCATTCTGCTTACGAAAATCAAATGACTTTGGGATACAATTGTTGTAAAAGCTGGTAGCCCGTTGGCTGAATTTGTTATGACATTAACATCCCGTGTTGTTCATAGCGACCCCGATATTCTGGGGGGAACCCCTGTTTTTGTTGGGACTCGTGTACCAATGAGAACCCTACTTGATTATCTTAAGGCTGGTGATTCATTAGAGGTATTTCTAGACCATTTCCCTAGTGTCAGTCGGGAACAGACAATAGCAGCTCTTGAATTAGCAAAGGAAATGTTGACAGCCTATGCGAATCCTGCTTGATGAATGTGCCCCACGACCTTTAAAGCGTGAACTTGCTGATTACGAGATACGCACAGTTGTTGAGATGGGATGGTCAGGAAAAAAGAACGGTGAATTACTGCTGCTTATGAGTCAAGAGGGCTTCACGATTCTGCTTACCACCGATCAAAATTTGCGTTATCAGCAAAACTTGCAGCAAGCTGGAGTAGCAGTCGTTGTTCTTGTAGCATCCAGCAACAGACTTCCTGATTTACTTCCTCTGCTACCAGATGCTCGTAACGTTTTGAATACTATTACTCCGGGGGAAGTGATTGAAGTCGGAGGTTCTTAAAAGTTCTCTAGGTGACGCAGCAAAACAACGCCCATGCACCCGATCGCACAGAGGTTATGTGTTGGGAACGGAGGTAGTCTGCTGCGGGTGATTGACACCGTTAGATCGCTCTATTCCTGCGAGGGTGGTTCCGCAGATTGTATGGCTAGCTTCCCAACCTAACATGACTGTTTTACGCTCTACTCCCCAGCCATAGCCACCGAGTTCTCCAGATTCTCTAATGACTCGGTGACACGGAATTAGATAGCCGATCGCATTTTTACCGATCGCATTTCCTACAGCTCTAGCAGCAGTTGGGCGTGCTACCATTTGAGCTATCGTCTGATAGGTGGCGATCGCACCAAATGGCAATTTCAACAGTGCTCGCCAAACTTGAATCTGAAAGTTAGTGCCTTTTACCAAGAGCGTTAGTGGTTTTTGCTCGCTGAGAGTTTCTGAATTGAAAATCAGGTCACACAATGATTGAGTGGTTTGCTCATCACGAATGATTTCAGCGTTTTTCCATGCCAATCGCAGTCTTTGTTCGGCAGTTTGTTCGTCTGTTGTATCCAAGAAATAAAGATTACAAATACCACGAACCGTTGTAGCGATTAGAGATGTGCCAAACGGGGTATCATGAATGCCATAGCGAATTTGCAAACCTGCTCCGCCTGCTTTGAACTCCCCTGGTGACATTGCTTCTAAGTTCACAAATAAATCGTGTAATCGTCCGGGACTCGATAGTCTCACGTCCAATGTTAGGTCTAGAAGGCTTTTAGTGTGAGTGATTTTTGACTTGGCATATTCAACTGTCAGATATTGCAAAAACCGCTTGGGGCTAATGCCGGCCCATTGAGTAAATAGCCGTTGAAAATGATATTCACTCAGTCCTATGTGTTGGGCCACAGTTGCCAGATTGGGCTGGTTTAGGTGGTGTTGTCGCATAAAGGCGATCGCCCGAGCAATCCGGTGATAATCTTCGCTAGCATAGACACTCGCATTCTGCATCGAAATCATCTAGTCTAAATCAAGGGAATTTTGATGTTTCCTTACTTTAGCCATAGAGCAGGCTCAAAGCCACCCGTTTCTTGCGGTGAATGCAGTCAGTCGATTTTAGCTTTTAGATTTTAGATTGAAGAAAGCGAGCTCACTGCTAAACCCGGGGGCTGGCGATGAGGATGAGCGAGCTTTTTTCTCGCTCCACGGATGCCTCGGGCGACTTGTAACCAAATTTCTTTCGGTCAGTCACTTAACCGAACTTTCGATCTCACCCTCCCCGCAACTGCGTCACCAAGTGAACTAATTCAGGTAAAATTAGCTTTTCCACAGCTAGTTTCACGCCATTGCTAGAGCCCGGAAGAGAAAAGACTAACTTGCCTTGATACACGCCTGCAACTGCGCGAGAGGCGATCGCCCTCGAACCAATTTCTTGATAGCTCAAAAACCGAAATATCTCACCAAATCCTGGTAAAATCCTGTCTAGCAAACTCTCCATCACATCATAAGTGGTATCTCGGGGAGCGATGCCCGTGCCGCCGTTAAAAATGATTGCATCCACATCTTCACGCTGGGAAAAAGCCTGCATTTGCAATACAATTTTGGCCGCATCATCTTTAACAACAGTGTAAGCTACCACCGAGTGACCCGCATCTTTTAGCAGCTTCTTAGTTAACAAGCCACTATTGTCTGTTTCGGCCGAGCGCGTGTCGCTAACAGTAATGATAGCGCAGTTTACGGTTATTTTAGATAAGTCGGGGTGAGGAATTTGCGTCATAGTTTCTTCTTCTAAGCAATCGGCAACCGGCAACCGGCGATCGGCTAATTACCAATTACCAATTACCAATTACCAACTACCCATTATGCCTTGCTAAATCCTAAACCGTTTGCTTCCGAGTAACGTTCCATGAAACGCATAAATCGATCCCATTCTGTGGAACTTCTCATTAGATAAAGAGCTTCCAAACCAGCAGGCTGACCGTTGATGAACTTAGCCTTAACCTCGCGAGTGAGGATTTCGCCTTCTTCGTCGATCATGTACATTCCAGTAATGTCTTCGGTACTGCTGCTGCTGAGAGCTTTGGGATTTTCAAAGATAAACGTGGCAGTGCCTTGATCTCCGCTTTTAGAACGGGTTAGGCGCACTTCGGGTACAGAATCTTCGTCTATACCCCGAGAGAATTGAATTTTAGCCATAATCTGACACTCAAACCTTAAGGATTGCTTAATTTCTTAATGTTTAATCATAAAACGATTCGGGTACTCACAAATCAAGACTTGGGAGAGTGGAAGCGGGCGAGAGTGGGTGAGAGTGGATGAGAGTGGGTGAGAGTGAGGGAATCGGAGACAAGGGCGAGGGGAGATGGGTTGGTTCTTCTGAGATATTGCACCATTCTCAATAATCCTTTCAGGGCGGGCTCTCCTGCCCAACCCCTACTCCCCACAAGAAAATCTACTCTTTGTGGAACAGGCCGGAAAGCCTGTTCTTAAGAATGGTGGAAGATGTGAGTTCTTTGTACCCCAAGTTCTCCTCTCCCTTGTCTCCCAATTCCCTTAGACGATGTAGGGAGAGTTAATGGGCTCGGCCCGCTTTGTGGCTACCAGAGTTTGGTAGAGGAGGGCGGATATCTCGCCCCGGGTGATGTCGTGGGCGGGGGAAAGTTTTTCCCGCGCGGGATAGTTGACCACGATTTTGCGCTCTGTGGCGGTTGCTATCTCGTCGGTGGCAAAACTGGGAATTAGAGCTCGATCGACATAAACGCTCAAAGAATTGGGGTTGCCGCCCGCCAACTGCAAGCCGTTTACCAAAGATACGATCGCCTGAACTCTAGTCAAATTCTGCTCCGGGCGAAACGTGCTGTCTGGATATCCAGCCAAAAAGCCAGCTCGATTAGCTTGGTCGATCGCTCCCCGCGCCCAAAAATCCACCGCCACATCCTTAAAAACCGTCGCCTCACGGCGCGGCACCAATTCAAACGCCTTCGCCAGCATAGCCGCAAACTGAGCTCTAGTTACAATCTCGTAAGGTTGAAAAGTGCCGTTGGGAAACCCGCTAACAATATTCATCTTTGCCAAGCGATCGATAAAATCCTTAGCCCAATGCGTGCTGATGTCGCTGAATTTTAGCCCGCCAGGAGTCGGAGTTGGCGTCACATTGCCCAAATCAAATAAACCTTTCACCCGCGAAGAATTGAGCTGATTTCCCACCGCAGAAATCTTAACTCCCGTCGCATTTTGCAAGTCTAATTCGCCGTTGTTCTGAAAGATATTGCCGCCCAAATCTTCAGCATTACCCATATCGGGCAGGGACTTCCCCACCGCAGTCAAACCGTATTCCGTATTTTTTTCGATGCGATTATTGCGTAAAATTGGCTGAGATTCCCCCGCTAAAACTATACCGGAGCGATTTTCCAAAATTTGGTTATCAGCAATCAAAGGAGCCGACTGAGCTTGCAGAGAAATGCCGAAACCCGTCTTTTGAAAAATATTGCGCCGTATTACTCCCTTAGCAGTTCTCGCCATAATCACCCCAGCCGCAGAGTTTGCCACAAATATGTTGTCGAGAATCGCAGGATTAGCGGTTCCAGTGGCAAAAATGCCTTCGCGCTTGCATTGAGTGAAAGTGCAGTTAGCCACAGTCGGAGAAGTTGACTCAATCCAGACTCCCGTGCCACGACTATCGAGATTAGTGACAGTTACTCCCCGCAATTGGGAATTAGTTGCTAGTAGTATGGTGGTATTTTGGTCTGCAGCGGTGGGACTGACAAATTTGCCACTACCTTGAATCAGAATGCCTCTACCTTTGTTAGCTTCATTGCCAATAACTTTTACTCCCGAGGGAATTTCCAAGGGGAATTTTTCGCCAGTAGCATCGCTATAAGTTGCCGGTGCTAACTGAATCGTAGTTCCCGATGCAGCGCGACCGATAATCGCGCGGGCTATAGTTTTGAATGGGGCTGATTGGCTGCCGACTGCGGAATCGCTGCCTGTTTGCGGGTTGACGTAAAGTGTTGCCATGTTTTTGTTGAAGAGATAATTGGCGATCGAGCTTTTGTGGAATTTTCATTGTCTACCAAGCAGACCCCGGATCTATATTCACCTTTGAAGAGATTATTTAATTGCACCATATCCGCAACATTAGTCATCAGCAGTGCCAACGGCAGCGGGATTCTCCCTACAAATCACTAAACTACTAATTTTAGGGTCGCAAACCGGGTTTTTGGCCTCCGGTTCAACCGGAAAACCGAGATTTTTAGTCAAGAAACCCAATTTTTTTCTGGTTCCCAGTCCGAGGATGGTAACGGATTTATTTATGGATCTGCCTCGCCTTAATTCCCGGTCAATTTCCCAATACAAGACGCCTCCAAAACCACTAAAATTTCATTCTGAAAAACAGCACAACTTGTCATTGCTGAAGCTAAGGCGGGAATTTTCCATTGTTCGAGAGAAAGCCTCGCCTCCGGTGTAGAGTCAAATTGATTTAGCCAGCCATCATCCTTTATATACTGAAGAGTCAAAGCATTGCGATCGAGCATCCAAAAATCAACTCCATATTGATTAATAAATTTTTGCAATACAGCTCGATCTGGAGTGTATTGAGCGCGAATTAAATCGTTAAGTCGCTGCCGATATTTACTGTAGTAGCCTTTCTGATAAGGCACTGCATATTCCTTGGCCACCAGAACCGAACGCTGACTAAATGTTGGCAAATGATCCGTATCGGTCGCGATCGAAGCAATCAGGATATCTTTAGGTTGTTGCTCAAAAAATTTGTACAAAGCCGGCATCTTACCTTCTATATACCCGACAGTAGGAAATTTTTCAACCAAGCAGGGATAAAGCACCACTGCGACAGCGATAATTGCTGTCGTCATTAGGGCAACTTGATTTTTAAACTGAAATATTGTTGCGGTTTTTGATGCCCAATAACCGACTCCATCGATAATTAAAGTTAGGACTATCGCAGTTATTAAAACAACAATAAATCGCAAGCTGTAGGCAGTATAGCGACCTGGTTGATACAGCTTAAAAATGGTAGCATGAGCCGCAAAAAACATCGCCGAGGATGCTAAAAATAGCTGAAGCAAAAGCCAGATTTTGCTTTGAATCTGATTGGCTAAGGGAAAAGCCGATCGCAAAAACAGCAGCAGCGGAAATAACAGCCCGACACAGTGAGTTACAGGCGTAAACAGCGACTTGGGAAACATCCCGCTGCCCCGCCCTGTCAACCAATAATCTTTAGGATTTGGACGAAAAAAAGCATTTCTGCCACTGGGGACAAATTCGGCCATTTGCTTCGCTTCTGCTGCGGTATAAGTTGGGCCAAATTCAGAGTTATCTAAGGCATAGGGCAGCATTACTAAAAAGATTACTCCCAAACCAGTAGTGCAAAATAGGTAATTAGTTCGATCGCCCGACAAGCACAAACCGCCGTTTTTCCAGCATAGCAGCCGCAAAACTAAAATTCCGGCAGCAACCAAGGCGTAAGGAGGATAGAATAGTCCGATCAGCGCGATCGCCCCCAAACAAGGCAACAACGAACTGCGCGACAAATAATATAAAAAAGCAAGAAATATCGGATAGATAAAAGCTCTTGGCGTTGTGGAAGCCAAATCGTCGGTCATCCACATATGCTGATTTAGCAGCAAAGATGCAATAAATCCAGTCATCGGCACTGGCAGAATTTCTAGGCAAAAGCCAAAACAGTAATAAGTGGAAATTAAGCAGAGAAATAGCGGCAATATTTTGTGAAATAATAGCGGGTGAATGCCAATTGTTGTTGCTAATTTGTAGAGCGTGCTGTATCCTGCGGGGGCGACTGATTGAAAGTAATTAGCAATGAAATCGTTGGGGAATAATTCAGGATCGACAAACCGCATCATCCAGAAAACGTGCTGCCTCGCATCGTCTTGCACCATATACTCGGCGCTAAAGACTTGCTTGAGTCCTAAAATAGCATAAACTGCGGCAAATGTCAAGCTCAGAGTCAACCAAAATATTGTGCGCGATCGGGATTTTTCATCCACAGTCGCAGTCAGAAATTTATGCAAGCGGGCTATGAACATCGCAGTCAAAAAATGTCTTAAATAAAAGTTCGCAGCAGCGCTGAAGAACTACTACAAACAAATACTTTATATGAGATTCGCCTGCAAATGTCACTTTACTTTCAACTTCGCCCGATTTTAGATCATTTTCCAGCCCGCACGCCCGGAATTTTAAGCCGAATTCGATAAAGACTTTTACTTGCAGTAATGTAAAGCGTTTTGCGATCGCTTTCTCCCCAAGCTAAATTAGTCGCCGTCTCAGGCACAGAAATCTTCCCCAAAAGCTTGCCACCTCGCGAAAAAATCCACACTCCCCCCGGCCCGGTGCTGTAAACATTCCCCTCTACATCAACTTTTAGACCGTCGGGAACTCCGCCTTTACTGGCATCTTTTAAATCCGCAAAAAGCTGCTGGTTGGTAACAGTTCCGTCCGGTTTTACATCAAAAACAGCAATGTATCCCGCTTCCGAGTTGTTAACATAAAGCTTTTGCTCGTCTGGTGAAAAGGCAATGCCATTCGGCAGCACCAAATCCTTAACCAGCAGAGTTAATTTCCCGTCGGGTGCCAGCCTGTAAACACCGTAAAAACCCAATTCTTCCTGGTCTTTACTAACACCGTAGGACGGATCGGTAAAATAAATGCTGCCGTCGGATTTAACGACCAAATCGTTCGGGCTGTTGAGCCGCTTGCCCTCGTATCTATCAGCCAATGTGATAACTTTGCCGTCTTTTTCTGTGCGCGATACGCGGCGATTTTCGTGTTCGGCAGTAAGTAAGCGGTTTTCTTTGTCTAAAGTATTACCGTTGGCTTTTCCCGAAGGCCGGCGAAATACCTCAACTTGCTGATTTGAGGCGAATTTATAGATAATATTGGCGGGAATATCGCTGAACAGAAAAAAGCCGTCTGGATGCCAAATTGGGCCTTCTATAAATTGAAAATCGCCAGCTAGTTTTTCTAATTTTGCGCTGTTATCGAGAATATTTGGTATGGTATTTTTTTTATCCCTGGCTTCCGTTTGGGCGGTTAACATTGTCAATCCCGGTGTTAATTTGTTGGTGGAGTTGCTGTCAGGGAAAAGTTTTAACAGCGGATTTTTGGAGAGCCTGTTGCTGAATCCTAGACTCAAAAGTATAAACAAGAGGCTGATTGTAGCAATTTTGGCGGTCATGTTTGACTTGTTAATTGCATTGATTGAGAGCGGTGGTAAAATAGATCGTACCGCATCTATCTTACATTTATATTAAGAATACAAAAGTGTAGCTTCAAACAGACCGCCGCGCGGATAACATAGTATAGCAATGTCATTTCAATGAGCGATCGCCACCTGCGGACATTCCTGAAGTTAACACGCCGGAGCATGGATTAAAATCACAAATAATATCCAGCTATATGCTTTCTACCTTAGATATCAAACTACTAGGCGGATTCTGCCTTTCCTGTGCAGACAAACCCGTTGTCGGTGTCACCGCAGAGCGCCCGCAAGCTTTGTTGGCTTACCTGGTACTGCACCGCGATATCCCGCAAACCCGTCAGCGGCTTGCCTTTCAATTCTGGGCCGATTCAACGGAGGCCCAAGCTCGCACCAACCTGCGCCGGGAATTGCATCACCTGCGTCACGGACTCCCCGATGCCGATCGCTACCTGCTGGCGGATGCCAAAACCCTGCAATGGAATCCCCATGCGCCTTTCGTGCTGGATGTGGCTGAGTTTGAACGGGCATTCGCCGCAGCAGAAGCAGCGGAACGAGCCGCAGATGTTAACGGTGCCAGAACAGCCTGGGAGCAAGCGATCGCACTTTACGGCGGTGATTTGCTGCCGAGTTGTGAGGATGAGTGGATTTTTCCAGAGCGCGAACACCTGCGACAGAAATTGCTTCATGCGCTCGAATCTCTGACTCGCCTGTCGGAAGCTCAGGGTGATTATCGGGGTGCAATCCGCTCTGCACAGCGCTTACTGGAGATCGATCCGTTGCACGAAACCAGCTACGCAGCTTTGATGCGATCGCACCATTTGAATGGCGATCGCGCCAATGCACTGCAAGTCTACCACCGCTGCATGACTTTGCTGCGCGAGGAACTAGGAGTTGACCCTAGTGCGCTCACTCGCAAGCTCTACGAGCAACTGTTGCTGGAAGACGAAGCGCCCGACATTCAACGTTCCTCTGACTCCGCCGGGCTGCCCCAAACGACTTTGTTTCCCTCACCTTTGGCTTTGTCGCCTCTAGTGGGACGCGATCGCGAATGGGCATCGATTCAGCAGTGGGCAAGCTCGATACTGCTTGGGAACTGCGGCGCGAACGCTAACGCTGAGGCATCGCCAGTGCTCTTGCTCGCGGGCGAACCCGGAATCGGCAAAACTCGCTTGCTGGAGGAGCTGCGATCGACGGCACAGGCGGTGCAAGTGCTGTGGGGACGCGGATTTGCCGCCGAGATGGTGCGACCCTACGGTATCTGGATTGATGCTTTGCGATCGATCGTTATTCCCCCCGCCCTCAACATTCCGCCAGAGCTAGGTTTTTTGCTCCCAGAGCTCGCTCAACCTGGGAAAGCTCCGCCCGATCGCAGTCATCTGTTTGATGCGGTGGTACAATTGCTGGCTCAATCTGCCAATCAGGCTGCGTTAATCGTCATTCTGGATGACATTCAGTGGATCGATGAAGCCTCATCGGCATTGCTGCACTACGCCATCCGCTTGCTGAGTCATAAGCCGGTTTTATTCGCCTGCACCGGGCGTTCCAGGGAACTAGAGGAGAATGCGGGCATCTCGCGGGTGGTGCAGGCTCTCAGACGAGAACGACGGCTGCTAACGCTGGAATTGCATCCTTTCGATCGACAACAAACGGCTGAATTGATTCGCAGACAGCAAGCGGTTAATCCGTTAGAGCTATCTCCAGAAGCGATCGATCGCGTATTTATTGATAGTGGGGGGAATCCCCTGTTTGCGCTGGAAGTTGCCCGGGCATTGTCCCAGGATCGGTCTACTCATGCTGATAATTTAGAGGCTTTGATCCGCGATCGCCTCCACCAATTGGATGACATGGCTCGCGAATTTTTGCCTTGGGCCGCTGCATTGGGGCGGAGCTTCAAACCGACAGCGGTGGCTCATGTGGCAGACTATCCCCTGCCGAAATTGCTGATGGCGATCGAACAGCTCGAACAACAAACCATTATCCGTCCTAGCGCCTCTGTCGGTGACGAAATGGGCTATGACTTTGCTCACGATATTGTGCGTCAGACTGTCTACCGGCAGTTGTCACAACCGCGCCGCCATTTGATCCATTTGCAAATTGCCCATAAGTTGAATCAACTCTCCACACCAGACAGCGCTTGGGCTGGCGATATTGCCCGTCACGCAGCCATCGGGGGCGATCGAGAATTAGCAGCGTCTAGCGCCTTCTGTGCCGCCGAACGCTGCCTGAAATTGTTTGCCTACACCGAGGCGTCCGACCTAGCTCAGCTTGGGATCGAGCAATGTCAAGGACTTGACGATCGCACTTGCATTCAATTGCATTTAAAATTGCTGCGGGTTTGTGCGATCACAGGCGTTACTGGCGATCGAGTCTCTCAACTCGACAGCGAGGTGCACCGCTTAATCGATGAAGCAAATGCTCTCGGTTTAGAAGAAGCAGAAGCCACGGGACTTGAGGCATTGGTGATCCTGCATTTCGATCGCAGCAACTTCGCTAACGTTCATCAACACTCGCTGCGCGCAGCAGAGGTAAGTCGGGCATCCAGTCCAGCTACTGCCGTGCGATTGCTGGCCTATGGCGGGTCTTGCTTGGCGGAAATTGGACGGGAAATGACGCGGGCAGAAGCATTGTTGCTAGAAGCGCAGTCCCTGGCTGAGAGAGTTGGTTTGAAGAACATCGGAATTGACCAAGGGTTCGGTGCCGTACAGCGCCATCACGGGAACTATGCCCAAGCGCGAGTTTTGTGGCAACAGGCGTGGCGATCGGCGGCGGCCCAGCAGGATCGCTGGTGCGAGTGTTATAACCTCAGCTATTTGGCGATGACGGAACTGGAAGCGGGCGATCCGGCGGCGGCATTGCCTTATTGTCAGGAAATGGCGATCGTCGGAGCCAAAATCAAAGGCGAAGGCAGTGAAGGTGCGATCGCCAATGCACTTTTAGCTTTAGCAAACTATCAGCTTCAGCAAACTGGAGCCGATGCTGCTTTGGAGCGGGCGATCGCGACTTTGCAACAGGTGGATGCGAAACGGATGCTGTCTTATGTGCTGATTGGGGCGGCTCAAGTCGATTTAGAGTGCGATCGACTCCTTTTGGCAACAGCCCGCGCTGAAGCTGCTTTAGAAGCTGCTCAGACCGTCGATCATCCCAGCGAGATTGCTCTGGCTTGGGCGATTTTGATTGAGGGTGCTTTAGGTTTGGGCGATCGAGAAGGGGCGATCGCGCGGTTTGAATCGCTGCGCGATCGCATCGATCGCCCTGCGCTGAGTTTCCGCGCCCGCACTGCTGTCGATCGGGCGATCGAACAGATTAGTCATTAGTTATTAGTCATTAGTTGTAGCGAACTGCAATTAGGGATGGTGTTCATCACAGGGAACTTTACTTTACTTCATATCGCCGATCAAATTTTTTAAACTCTTCAGCTTGTTTGATAATTGCTTCATATTCTCCTTTTTTGCTAAATTATGCAAAACCTTTAGTATTACTGTAATTATTGGCTAGAACGCTATGTTTAAAATGAATCGCCGTCAATTTCTATTAAGTAGCGCTGTAACGTTTGGTGCGGTAATAGCCCATGCTCAAGTTAAAGCCCAAAACTCCCGAACTCCAGGAGCATTAGAGAAAGGACTATCCTCTCAGAAAGTGATCGTTGTCGGAGCGGGGTTGTCTGGTTTGGTTGCCGCTTACGAGTTAGCAGCAGTAGGTCATACAGTAACGGTTTTAGAAGCCCGCGAGCGAGTAGGAGGGAGAGTTTTGACCTTGCGAGGCAATTTTAGTGATAATCATTTTGTAGAAGCAGGAGCAGCAAGAATTCCATCCGATCACAATTTAACACTTGGCTATGCTCAACATTTTGGTTTGACTCTGAAGCGTTTTTTACCACCAGATGGGCTTTACATTGCTGTGAAGAATGGGCAACGTCTTCTGATTCCTGCTGATGATTTAGCTAAAATTATACCGGGAGGAGACATATCAAAAGTTGTTAAAATTGCTCAAGGTTCAGATAGATTACCACAAGCATTTGCTACCGCTCTAGTTGATAAAATTCATCTAGGATCTGCGGTTACTCGCATTGAACAAACTTCTTCAGGGGTTCAAGTCTTGTGCCAATCAGGACAGCAATACACAGGAGACTGCGTAGTGTGTACTGTTCCCTTGCCAGTCTTGGGACAGATCAATTTTCAGCCTCCACTATCACCTCAAAAACAGCTTGCTATCGCTGGGGGTTATAACTATCGCGCAGCGACACGAATGTTTGTTGAATTCTCCGAAAGATTCTGGGAAAAAGAAGGATTGAATGGTTGGGGTTTGTTTGACGATCGTCCAGAAGAACTGTGGCAACCAAGTTGGGATTTTCCTGGAAAAACAGGTATTTTGGAAGCTTATCTGAAAGGGGAAAATGCCCTCGCTATGGATGCCCTCGCCCCAGAGCAACAATTGCCTCAATTACTACAGCGATGGGAAAAGATTCTCCCTGGTGTAAGTGCTTATCAGGGCAAGATGACCAGTTATTCTTGGGCTAAAGACCCTTGGTCGAGGTCAGGTTGGGCATACCCGACAGAAGACCAAGAAAAAAGGTTGTTTGATGAACTTGGAAAGTCGGAAGGTAAAGTCTATTTTGCTGGAGAACACACTTCTACTACGAGGGGATGGATGCAGGGCGCATTAGCATCTGGATTGAGGACTGCTAAAGAGATCCATCAGGCAAAAACTTAATTTTCTGATATTTTTGTGCGATCGCACTATCATTTACAGATTGGTTGAGAATGCGATCGTAGAGCAGACTTTACCCACGTTTATACTGGGGGGGTGACAACTCGCTCACTTTGTCCACTGCGAGGCGCTGAAAAAATTGCGGTGAGAGTGAGGAAAATCATCAATCGCTACAATTAGTCATGAGTCATTAGTTAACAGTCAACAGTGACCAATCAACAGTCATTACTAATTAAGAGGAAGTAATTATGTCTCTTATCAAAGTTGAAACCGTTGCCGATCAACCCATCACCGCAGAAATGTTAGCTGATACGCGAGTTTTGGATTGTCTTGGGGCAAGAAATGCCAAGTGGTGCTACTCTCTACTCTCAGCCGATCGCGATCGCATGATTTGCACGTTTGAGGCACCAGATGCAGAGTCTGTGCGACAAGCTTATCGCCAAGCCGATGTTGGATTTAGCAAGGTTTGGACAGCCCAAGTTATTGAACCTGAAGGTGTGCCACCTGTATGGAACGAACCAATCCTCAAGCTGTTGGAGGGAAGCTATCCGAATGGCTTTACCGATGAAGAGTGGAACGAAGCCCAGCGATTAATTTTAGCCTGCTATCAGGAACTGGGTATTGAATGGGTGCGTTCCTATGCGTCGCTGGATAAAACTCGCGTGGTGTGCGAACTGAACGCGCCCGATGCGGAAGTGATTGGAGAAGCCCACGGTAAAGCTGGAATTCCCTTCGATTGCGTTTGGTGTGCGGAAGTTCTCAAACCTTGAATCCGCGCGGACGATCGCGCTTGGAAGCTTTGGGAACGCTTCGAGAACGCTTTCGGAACGGTTTCGGAACGATCGCCTCGTTAGATTGATATCAAGTTAAGCAAACAACCAGCAAATTAACTAATCCCTTTACACTTTAAGGAGAAATAAAATGGCTGAATTTAACCTTGGTACCTTGCCATCTAATACTGCCGTAGTAGTTCCGCGCCGCACTATCAGTAATCTCAACAGCAAAGACACCTACAGTTTCCGTCTGGATAGCGATAAAAATATCAACCTTGGGCTGGTTGGTATGACCGACGATCTGAATGTTCAACTATTTCGGGATTTCAATGGCAATGGCTTAGTTGATGGTAACGATAAGCAAATTGCTATTTCCGATCGATTGCGTTTGGATGAAGTAATCAACTTGTCCTCAGCAGTTGCTGACGTTGATGCAGGCAATTACGTGGTGCAAGTCAATCGGAACCGTGCGTTCAACGATACTCCCTACAATTTGAGAGTATCGGCTGACGCAGCAGGAACACCCAGCAAAGTCCTTGCCGTAGAAGATGATTTCGGTGCCGTGTTTTCCAACGACAAACCAAGAACTCATCAAGGTTCTGTGGGTAACACCGACACCACCGATACTATCCATTTCGCTGTCAATACCCAGGGATTTTATCACTTTGGTCTCAATAATCTCAGCGCTGATGCCGATCTCCGATTGATTCAAGACAAAAACAACAATCGCGCCGTCGATGCAGGTGAAGTAATTGGAAGTGTGGTTAAGCGAGGCACTATTTCCGAAGGATTTGTCCAAAACTTGGCTCCTGCAACTAACTACTATCTTCAAGCCTCTCAATTCACAGGTAACACTAATTACTCTGTTACCTTGACTCCGATTCCCAACTAGAAAGTCCTGGATTTAAAAACTTTATCTGTAGGGTGCACACTGTGCACCTTACCCTATCAATTGTTCGTTCAAATGGCTTTAATTGAAGCCAGACAGCTATGACCGCAATTTTATTACAAATCCGCAATCGCACCCTCTCTGGGGAGGAGATAGTTCCTCGACTTGCCAGCTACCAAATGCTGCCCCAATTATACCGCGAGAGCATCATTGATGAAGCGATCGCCCCCATCGATTGCACCGCTGAAGAAATCGTGAATGCCAGCCAGCAGTTCTACGAACAAAATCAACTGATCGACGAAACCACACAGCAGCTTTGGCTAAAACAGCACGGAATGAGCCGGGAATTTTTAGAGACTGTTTTCATTCCGCGACTGCTCAAAATTGAGAAATTCAAACACCAAAATTGGCATCACAAACTAGAGTCCTATTTTCTGCAACGCAAGCGATCGCTAGATCGAGTCATCTATTCTTTGATTCGGGTTAAAGACGCAGAAATGGCGCGCGAACTGTATTTTCGGATTCAAGAAAAAGAGCAATCCTTTGCCGAACTGGCGCGCGAGTATTCCCAAGGCCCAGAAGCTCAAGTCAATGGAATCGTTGGCCCGGCCGAACTCGGCACAATCCACCCGAATTTGGCGCATCTGTTGGCGATAAGCCGGCCCGGTCAGCTTTGGCATCCTATCCCTGTAGAAGGATGGCTGGCGATCGTCAGATTAGAAACATTGATTCCGGCTCAGTTCGATTTAGCGATGCGTCAGCGTTTGCTGCGCGAATTGTTTGAAACTTGGGTGCAAGAACAGATAGGTGAAATGTTGAATTGACGGGCAGGAATCTGACGCTCGTACCCCTGGCAACATCCAATCTTCCAAATAGAAACTTTTGAATACCATCACGCTTAAATTATGATGACACAAACATTCGATCAAACCAAAGCAGAAGCATTCGCGGGACGGATGCTGGACATTCTCAACAGTGGCGCACTCTCCGTCATGATTTCGATCGGGCATCGCACCGAACTGTTTGACACAATGGCAGAATTGCCGCCCTCTACCAGTCAACAAATTGCCGATGCTGCCGGATTGAACGAACGCTACGTGAGGGAATGGCTCGGTGCAATGGTAACGGGTCGGTTGGTAGACTACAATTCGATCGACAAAACCTACACTTTGCCGACAGAATATGCAGCATTCCTGACACGGGCTGCGGCTTCTGACAACATTGCCCCCTTTGCTCAATTCATTCCGGTGTTGGCATCGGTGGAAGATCGGATTATTGATTGTTTCTACAAAGGTGGCGGTGTACCCTATTCAGAGTTCAAACGTTTTCATGCCGTGATGGCAGAAGATAGCGTACAAACCGTGGTATCTGCTCTATTTGACCATATTCTGCCACTGATTCCCGGACTTACCGAAGCGTTGCAGCGGGGTATTGAGGTGCTAGATGTCGGCTGCGGTAGCGGGCGAGCACTCAACAAGCTGGCTGAAGCCTTTCCCAATAGCCGATTCACAGGCTATGATTTTTCGGGAGAAGCCATCGCCACTGCCAACACCGAAGCGCAATTGCGGAAGTTGAATAATATCCAGTTTGAGGTGAAGGATGCCGCCACATTGGATGAATGCGATCGCTACCATTTCATAACCACATTTGATGCAATTCACGATCAAGCCAGACCCGATATTGTCCTGCAAAACATCTACAAAGCGTTGCGTCCCGATGGTGTTTACTTGATGCAAGATATCCGCGCCACCACGGATGTCGGCGGTAATCTAGACCATCCCTTTGCCCCCTTCCTCTACACCATTTCTTGTATGCACTGCATGACAGTTTCTTTAGCCTATGGCGGCATGGGATTGGGCACGATGTGGGGTCAAGAAAAAGCGCTGCAAATGTTGAGTGAAGCTGGGTTTAGCAGCGTTGAAATCAAGCAACTAGCCCATGATTTCCAGAACGACTATTATATCATCAAAAAGAGCTAAAATCATGTGCAAAATTTGTGCGATCGGTCAACAATTGCAGAAGAAAAAACAGCTTAAATCCGGGTTGTTGGATACTAGCCAATTTTCGGTATTCATCGATCTGAAGCAATTGCGTTCCACACCGGAATTGAAACCAGATAAACCACTTAACAGCGATAGGTCATCAGTTAAGCCCCTGGTTTAACACCCAGGGATTATACTCAGGAAGAGGTTAATCTGTCAACTGTTGAAGTTGATACTAATGGTTGAGTCCTTAACCCTGACTTAAGACGAATAAAGTCTTCACTATGAACCTGTTTGTAGTAAGGACTTTATTCCTTTCAACTTTTAAGCAGCAAATGATATAAATAGCGAGGCAATACCGATCGCGATCGCCCCTATACCCATCACAAAAGACCAGAAGCGGTGATAACTCTTAACCGTCGTACCGCTATCGCTTTCAAGCTGAATCAAATCCATCCAAGGTGCAACACCCCGGCGGAACCAACCCAATGCCCTAACATCCATTCCAATCAAACTTTCAACCCGTTTCATGCCAAACATAAAATTACCAATAGGCCCAAAACGAGAAGCATATCGCAGATAAATCATTCCCGTTCTGTCTTGCAATTTCAAATCAGAACCAAACGCATAACCCGCATCGCCGCGACCAATTAATTCGCCTTGCATTTGCGCCGGTTGACCACGCAAAGGACTTGCGTAAGGGTCAGACATTAAGGTTAAAACATCCAAGTGTTCTGCTTGTTGGTAATTCGGAAACATCACCAAAGTCTTGAGCAAAATTCCTGCACCCAAAGCGATTAAAGGACAAGCAACCATCATCATCGGGTTTACAGCATACAGGGAAATGCCGATCGCAAAACCCACAGCTAAGCCCAGAGTTTCTGCACTGTACAGCAGCAAATCGAACACAAAATTGCCGTACAATCTCCGCTTGCTCAAATCGTTGCCTTCGCCGACAATCCGGCTCATGTCAAACTCAATATCCAAGCCTAATTGTTCGGCATAAGTGCTCAAAGCGCGAACTCGTTTACCAGTCAGCGGGTGAGTCGAGTTCAACTCCATCCACCAACCCCAGGGATTAAACATATCCCACAGAAACACTCGCCCAATCTTTTCTGGTTCCGAAGTAATCCTGTAAGCAGTCCCAGTAGATGTGGCAGCTTTGGCATCGTAAATGCCTAAAGCGCGAGTTCCTTCTAATAAGCGGCTGGGTTCGGTGGCTCTTTGTCCTTCTTCCAAAATACCATAAGCAATTTTTACCAAAGCGCGAGACAAAGCATTCGGGTTGCCAGTAGTTTCGGCAGCAAAATGGTCGGCAAAATATTCTCGCGTCCGCGACAAATACAGTAATAAATAAGTGCCGGCGATGTAAAACAAATAAGCAACAGCAGCTACCGTACCTGCCGCATCTTTAGCTTTTTCGCCACCACTTCGACCCATTCTTTGAGCTGTTGTGTAAATTAAATAAGTAATCTGCACCAAAGTCGAAGCTAAAGTCATTACTGCAAAGTCCCAGTGGACGATGTGACCGAGTTCGTGGGCGTAAACAGTGGCAATTTCTTCGTCGTCTAAATAGGTGAAAAGACCTTGACTGACCACTAAGCGAGCGCTGTTTGGAAATGAACCGTAAGTAAAAGCAGTAGGGTTTTGGTCGTCGATAATTCCTAAACGCGGAGAAGAGAGTTTTTTCTGCTTGCAAACCTTCTTAATAACTTTCGCTGTTTCGGGACTGAGGCTTTCAATTTCTGCTAGGGAAACCCAGCGGGTATTGTAGAGCCAATTTTGGCTTAAGTCCATCAAGTAAGGCGATATGAAAAAAGCAGCGATGTTAAAAATTAGAGTTATGGGAAGTGCGATCGCCAATCCGGCGACTGGATCGGGACTGTTGAGAATTAAAACTGATGCTAAGGATAGCGCTAGCACCATACCAAACAGCAGGCTGATGGTGACGCCGGAAGCTAAAACGAGATTTCCGCCCGTTTTCTGTATCAGTTTAACGCCGGCTTTGGCGGCTCGCCCTGCCTTGCGTAAAGGGGCGTGAGATGACATAATAATCTCCAAAGGTTATTGACAAATGGAAATGACCGTGGGATTTTATCTATACTTCACTGTTTTAACCTGTTAATGCGGATTGCTGTCAGGGGTCTCAACAAAAATATAGAATTTCCTCTAGAATTGTTAAGACTGAAAACCGCCCCGAAATTTATTCGTGCGGATTCAATTCACAACTCAAAATTCAAAACCGAACAATCAAAACTATTTAAAAGTTACTGCCATGTCTATTATTGAAATTGCCCAAAAAACGCGCGTATCTGCTAGAAAGTTGGCAGTTTTGTCCGCTGATGCCAAAAATCACGCTATTGAGGCTATAGCTAAAGCTTTAGAAGCTGCTGCGCCGGATATTGTGGCGGCGAATGCTGCTGACTGCAAGGCGGCTGAGGTGGATGGAATAGCGAAACCGCTGTACGATCGCCTAAAGTTGGATGAGAGCAAGTTGAAAAGTGCGATCGCGGGCGTGCGCGACGTTGCGAAACTCCCTGAGCCGATCGGTGTCGTGCAAATCCACCGTGAATTGGATACAGGATTAATTCTGAAGCGCATCACCTGTCCTTTGGGCGTTTTAGGCATTATTTTTGAAGCGCGCCCAGAAGCTTTAATTCAGATAGTATCCTTGGCAATTAAATCGGGAAACGGCGTCATTCTCAAAGGCGGCAAAGAAGCAGTCCGTTCCTGCGAAGTCTTGACAAAAGTGATACATCAAGCATTAGCAGAAACCGCAGTCAATCCCCAAGTCGTGCAGTTGCTGACCACGCGGGAAGAAACAATCGAACTGCTAAAAATGGATGAATATGTAGATTTGATTATTCCCAGAGGTTCTAATTCATTCGTGCGGTTCGTGCAGGAAAATACTAGAATTCCCGTTTTGGGACACGCCGATGGAATTTGTCATTTGTACGCAGACAAAGCGGCGGATATTCCGAAAGCAGTAGAAATTTCTGTGGATGCAAAAACTCAGTATCCAGCCGCCTGCAATGCCATTGAAACCTTGTTAGTCCATAGTGCGATCGCCCCCGTTTTCTTGCCCGCAGTTGCCGAAGCTTTGCAGCAGAAAAAAGTTGAATTGCGGGGAGACGAAAAAACTCGCGCCATCCTCGAAAATATTGCCGAAGCTACAGAAACCGATTGGTCTACAGAATACAGCGATTTGATTTTGTCAATCAAAATAGTAGATTCTGTGGAAGAGGCAATTAACCATATCAATACTTACGGTTCCAGACACACAGATGTCATTGTTACCGAAGACAGCGAAGCCGCCGAAACTTTTTTAAATGGAGTCGATGCGGCGGGAGTTTATCACAATTGTTCGACTCGATTTGCCGACGGTTTCCGCTACGGCTTCGGTGCAGAAGTGGGGATTAGCACGCAGCAAATGCCGCCTCGCGGGCCTGTTGGTTTAGAGGGGTTGATTACCTATAAGTATCGAGTTGTTGGAGATGGCCATGTTGCCGCTAGTTATGTAGGAAAGGATGCTAAGGAATTTACACATCGAGATTTGTAAAAAAGTAATACTATTTGCGAAAAACATCGCTACAATAGCATTAAAAAAAGGGACTATACTACATTTTATCAACCCTAACAAATGTTGCATGAGTTTTGATAAATGGTATAATAACAACTGTATTGAGTTGTGAAACAGATGTGCGCTAGCATCACAATTAACCCTTACGAAATTCAGCAAATCTCGCAAGCGCATACAATCAGTTCGTCAAAGCTGCGCTCGCTCGCCCAAACAGCAGAAGGTTTAGCAACAGCAATAGAGAAGTAGAATTGCTTCTCATCTTGATGCTGTCGTCAAATCGAGGTGAAGTCAACTGGCTGTGCATATTCTGCACAATTGTGTCCCAGTATGTGATTCAGCTTTTGGGGAGATGTCTAATGTTTCTGCTCCCAATGACAACTTGAGTAATTTTACTGAATTCTGTCTGCTCTGGAAATAGCGATCGCCTCTAGGGGCAGTTATACAAAATATCAACTACAAAATATAAACATTTTGTCAATGCGTAAGTCCTAGCGGCTTCTCTTAATTTTTATTGATTGGCTGGGGGAACTGCGGGGATGAAAATCATCATTTCTTCAAGGGCGTTGATAAATCCTGCTTTGAACCGCTATATAGCGCGTCTAAATGAAGGGTCTCATTGACCGAGTAGAGACGTTGCCTGCTACGTCGGTTTAGTCTCCAATAAATTCGTTAATTCCTACGCTCTCCCTTTAGGCTAAAGGAATTTCAATAATGAACTCTGTCCCAACACCCTGTTCTGAAAAGCAACTCAGTTGACCACAATGTTTTTCTACAACAATCTGATGACTAATTGATAAACCCAATCCCGTACCTTTTTCTGCTGGCTTGGTTGTAAATAGATAATCAAATATTTTAGTGCGTACCTCTTCCGGCATTCCCAAACCGTTATCTTTAATGTGAATCATGGCGATATTTCGGTGGGGGTCAACTTCAGTGCAAATCGTAATTTGTCTGGGATTTGCTTGAATTTGTTCCAAATTTTGCTTCAGAAGAGAATCTTCTAAAGCATCAATGGCATTAGCAATAATGTTAATAAATACCTGATTTATCTGTCCGGGGTAGCACGGTACTAGAGGTAAATTTCCATATTCTTTAACGACTTCTATTTTCGGACGTGTATCATTGGCTTTTAATCGATGTTGTAGAATTAGTAATGCACTGTCAATCCCTTCATGCAGGTTAGCTTCTACTTTTGATGTACTATCAGCGCGGGAAAAAGTTCTTAAAGATACACTAATTTGACGAATCCGTTCTACGCCCACTTTCATGGATGAAATAAGCTCGGGTAAGTCTTGTATGAGATACTCTAAATCCACTTCTTCGGCACGAGTTGCAATCGCTGCACCTGGAGAGGGAAACTGTTGCTGATAAAGATGAACAATTTCTAATAAATCTTGAATATAAGTTTCAGCATGAGTCAGGTTTCCCTTGATAAAGCCTACTGGATTATTAATTTCATGAGCCACTCCAGCCACTAATTGACCGAGGGTAGACATTTTTTCGCTTTGGATTAATTGGAGTTGAGCTTGTTGTATGGTCTGTAGAGCTTGTTTTAGTTCAGAGGTTCGGTCTTCAACTCGTTTTTCTAATTCTTGATTTAATTGTTGTAAAGTTTTTTCCAAAGTCGTTTTTTCTTCAATTTTTTCTTGGAGCAATTGATTTTTGCTTGCCAGATCTTTGGTCAAGTTTCGCAACTCTAAATGAACTTGAATTCTAGCTAATACTTCTTCTTTTTGAAAGGGTTTAGTGATATAATCTACAGCCCCAAGGCTCAAACCTTTGACTTTTTGATCGGTGTTGCCAAGAGCCGTCATAAAAATGATCGGGATTCCTGAAGTTGACGGGTTACTTTTCAGTCGAGAACACGTTTCAAATCCGTCAATTCCCGGCATCATTATATCTAATAAAATTAAATCGGGGGTGACATATTCTATTTTTTGCAGCGCACTTTCTCCATCTTGAGCTACTAAAACTTCTAGTCCTGCCTCATCTAAAACGTTAAATATAACACCTAAGTTTGTAGGATTATCATCTACAATTAAGAGGGTGTTTTTTGAGAAAGATAAATTATTCATAAAGCTTTAGCCTTCTCCTTGGTTTTTAATTATAAGCCGCGTAGCGTCCTGACTATCTAATCTGCCAGTTTGCAGAGCCAATCTGCAGCAGGATTTTTCAATTATAAGCTGCGTGACGTTCTGACTATCTAGGGGTCGGGAAAAAATTAACCTTGTCCCATTGGTGTATCATCATATTATAGTTCAATGAGGATGCTAACCAATGTAATCTTTTTTATTTTAACGTAAAGTTTTTGTAACGCACTCTAGTCTTATGGCTTTCCTATCCCTTTCTCTACAGAAGAGTCCTACGTCTGGTGAATAGTCTGTTGCTCTAGAGTATAGACAAATACATTTTTCCTAAAAAGTTATGGGTACAAATGTTGCTAAGTTCCAGAAAATGTCGCTACGCCGTGTCTTAATTGTTCCCTTTGTTTTACAAATCTTTACAGCCGTAGGGTTAACCGGATATTTTTCGTTACAAAACGGACAGAAAGCAGTTAATGATGTAGCCGCACAGTTGCGCCGTGAAATTGCCACCAGAATTGAGCAGAATTTGCATACCTATCTAGCGGCTCCCCATTTAGTTAATCAAATTAATGCAGATGCTATTAGTCTTGGTCAATTTAGCCTAGACAACCTGACAGTATGGGAGCGTCATTTTTGGCAACAAAAAAATCGCTTTAATAGCGTAGATGGTCTGACAATTATCAATGAAAAAGGTCAAGGTGTATCTATTATTAGTAACGATGAAAGAAAGCTAGTCCTTCAAGCAACAAGTCCAACCAAGCCGAACCAAGTATTCATGTATTTGGCTGGTAGTCAAGGAGAAAGAAGAAAATTAATCAAAGTGGTTAAAAATTTCGATCCCCGAAGAATTACAGCTTACAAAGAAAGCATGGAAGCTAGTAAACCTACCTGGACTAAAATACATTTTGGTGAACTTATTATCACCCCTATAATGACAGCAGGGCAACCAGTTTTTGATAAAAATGGAAAAGCTACGGGTGTCTTGTTAACTACTCTACGTTTATCCCTAATTGGGAATTTTTTGCAAACTCTAAAAGTTGGAAAAACAGGACAAACTTTTATTATCGAGCGAAGCGGAATGCTAGTGGCAACTTCCACATCAGAAAAACCATACCGAAATAGGCAAAGATTTCCAGCCACTGACAGCAAAGATATTTTAACCCAAGCGACTGCAAAATATCTAACAAAGCGATTTAACAATTTCAATTATATTAAAAATTCTCAGACGTTAGATTTCTTACTAAACGGACAAAAACAATTCGTACAAGTTGTTCCTTTTCAAGATGGTAAGGGGATTGATTGGTTAATTGTAATGGCGGTTCCAGAAAAGGATTTTATGGAACAAATTAACAGGAGTAGACATACGACGATTTTACTATGTCTTTTGGCACTATTTTTGGCAATTGTTTTGGGAATTGTGACTTCTGAATGGATAGCCCGACCGATTCGGCGTTTGGGTAAAGCCACAAGCGCGATCGCTGGCGGTGACTTTGAGCAAAAAGTAACGGCTTCCTCCGTTCAAGAAATCAGCGCTTTAGCGACTGCTTTCAATTTAATGAGCCAGCAACTCAAGCAGTCCTACGCACAATTAGAAGATTATTCCCACTCCTTAGAACAAAAAGTCGCAGAAAGAACTCAAGCATTACAGCAAGAAATGCGCGATCGCCAACAGATACAAGAGACACTCCGGCAAAGCGAAGAAAGGTATCAATTAACTCTAGAAAGCGTTAATGAAGGCATCTGGGACTGGCGAATCCAAACAAACGCCATCTATTTTTCACCCCAATGGAAAGCCATGCTAGGCTATCAAGACAGCGAAATTGTTAACCTATTTAGCTCTTGGGAAACACTGGTTCACCCCGATAATTTACACCCAATATTAGACTCTTTAGAAGACTATTTAAAAAGTGGAACTAACGAACCTTATAGTTGGGAATTTCAGATGCGGCACAAAAACGGTAGCTACAGGTGGATACTATCGCGAGGTCGGGTTGTCGAGCGGGATGTGGAAGGCCAACCCCTACGTTTAGTCGGCTCTCACACCGATCTTACCGATCGCAAACAAGCAGAAATAGAATTGCAAATAGCCAAGGAAGCTGCCGATGCTGCTAACAAAGCCAAAAGCGAATTTTTGGCAAACATGAGCCACGAACTTCGCACACCACTCAACGGGATTTTAGGCTACGCTCAAATCCTCATGCGTTCAAAAAACTTAGACCATCAAGAGGTGAGTAGTCTAAAAATTATTTATCAATGTGGCTCTCATTTGCTCACTTTAATTAACGACATCCTCGACTTTTCTAAAATCGAAGCCAGCAACATAGAACTTTACCCGACGCAATTTCACTTTTGGGCATTTTTAGAGGATGTCAGCCAAATCTTTCGCCTCAGAGCCGAACAAAAAGCCATCAGCTTTATTGGTCAATTTGACTCTTCCTTACCCACCAACGTGCAAGGGGATGAAAAACGCTTAAGGCAGATTTTAATTAATCTCTTAGGTAATGCGGTAAAATTTACCGATCGAGGGGGCGTTACTTTCAAAGTTCAACTCATAAAATCAGTAGCCTTAGAAGCTAACTCGAAGGAATTAAACGCCCTCAACACTATCCGCTTTCAAATTGAAGATACTGGAGTGGGGATCGGCGAAGAGAAAATGCAGAAAATTTTTCAACCTTTTGAACAGGTAGGCAATACCGATAAGATGTCAGAAGGAACGGGTTTGGGATTGGCAATTAGCTTAAAAATTATCGAAATGATGGGTGGTAGTATTCAAGTTAACAGTCAGTTAAATGCTGGCAGCCAATTTTGGTTTGATTTAGATTTACCTTCTGCTAGTAAATGGGAATCGGCAATTCAGCTACAAGCCGCGATCGCTGGCTATCAGGGAACAAAACTGAAAATTCTCGCAGTTGACGATCAGTGGGAAAATCGATCTGTGCTGGTTAATTTGTTAGCACCCCTTGGCTTTGAAGTGGTAGAAGCTGCTAATGCCAAAGAAGCTTTAAAACAAGTCGAGCGTGGTCATTTTCATGCTATTATTACTGATTTAGTAATGCCAGAAATGGATGGTTTCGAGTTAGTAAGCCGTCTCCGATCTCAACCTAAATTTAAAGATTTAGTTATTATCGTTTCTTCAGCTAGCGTGTTTGAAGCTGACCAGCATAAGAGTTTAGATATGGGGGCAAATGCTTTTTTACCCAAACCCGTACAGGCGGCTGAGTTATTTGTATTGCTACAAAAGCATTTAGGGATATCTTGGGTATATCAAGAGTCATCTCACCTCAATCAAAATGTCAATCAATCCGTGCGATTGGATTCTGCTTCTTCGTTAGTACCCCCACCAGATGAAGAACTGGTAATTTTATACGATTTGGTTATGAGAGGTAATTTAAAAGCTGTGACTCAACAAGTTGAACAGTTAAAAAAATTGGATGCAAAATATATTCCCTTTGCCGAACGGGTAGGTGAATTGGCTGCAAGCTTTCAGGAAAAACAATTACGGTTATTTATCAACGATTACAAAGCCGATAACAAAAATCAAATTGATGGTTCAAAATAACGCGATTTAATTATAAGCCGATAAACCGCGTGGCGTTATGACTATCTAAGGGGCGAGAGAAAAAGTAACCTTGTCCGAAAATACATCCTAGTTCTCGAATAATTTCTATTTGTTCTTGAGTTTCCAATCCTTCAGCAACAATTTCCATATTTAAATTTTTACCTAATAATATAATTGTTTGAATTAAACTTGTATCGTTGGGATTTCGAGTCAGGTTTTGCAAAAAGGAACGATCGATTTTTAAAGTATCAATTGGCAAATCTTTGAGTAAACTTAATGAAGAGTAGCCAGTACAAAAATCATCGATACATATCCCAACACCAATAGCTTTTAAAAATTCCAAGTTTAAACTTGTTGTTTTTAAGAGACAACTTTCAGTGATTTCTATATTTAAAGTGTTTTTCTTTATCCCAGTTTGTTGTAAAATTTCTGCAATTTGTTCAAATAAATTAACTTGTTGGAATTGAATGGGAGAAAAGTTAACGTTCATTTTCAAAGGCAAGTCAGGCAGTAAGGATTCAGGTAAAAAATAGTTCCGCAGAGAGCCGAAAAATATGGTAATGTAGTCAGATGAGCGAAAAGCCAGA